>DATLOA010000105.1:0-2460 GCA_035536515.1 Burkholderiaceae bacterium
TCTAGCCGGTATTAAGCGGCTAAAGCAAACGCGTCTTCGTTGGCGTTTGTAGTGTTCCAGATGGATTTACGAGGTGACTGGTCCTCGGCATGCCCTGAGATCCTTCACGACCCACGTCGAAGCCAGGTCGCCCCCAAAGTCGATTGAATTGTACGCACTTAGATGCGTCGTCTGAGCAAGAAATCAACCGCAATTACCCGGTGTGCGATCTGCGCCCAGCAATTGCAGTAGGTCTTGCGGCGCGTGCACTACTGCATCGGCGCCCCAGCGTTGATAGGGCATCGCGTTGCCGAGATAGCCGTAGCTCGCTACAGCGGTGCGCACTCCGGCAGCGCGGCCGGCGTCGATGTCACGCTGATCGTCGCCAACATATATCGCCTCCGCCGCTTCGGCGCCCGATGTAGTAAGGGCGTGCAGCAGCGGTGCTGGATGGGGTTTCGAAAATGGTGTGGTATCGCCGCTAACGACGCATGCCGCACGCCGCGACAGATTCAACGCTTCAACAAGCGGCACCGTGAAGCGCGCGAACTTGTTGGTAACGATTCCCCATTTGATCCCGCGCTGCTCTAAACGTAGCAGCGTGTCGTGCATTCCGGGAAACAACGAAGACTCCACGCACAGCGCCGATTCGTACTCGCGCAAGAACTCGTTGCGCAACTCCGCGTAGCGAGCATCGTCCGGTGTGACGTTGAAGGCACGTCCGACCATGCCGCGCGCGCCGTGCGATACATAGGGGCGCAACTCGCCGATCGGCAGCGGCTCGATCCCACGCGCGATGCGCATTCGGTTGGCCGCGGCGGCAAGGTCGGGTGCGGTGTCGGCCAGCGTCCCGTCGAGATCAAGCAGCACCAGCCGGATGCCCGCCATCATCCGAGCTTGCTGCACGCCATCAGGTAGTTGACGTCGGTATCGCTGCTCAAGGCTGCGCTCTTGGTAAGCGGGTTGTAGCGCATCCCGATCACTTCGCGGACTTCGAGCCCGGCCGCGCGCGCATAACGCGCCAGCTCGCTCGGTTTCAAAAATTTGGCGTATTCGTGCGTGCCACGCGGTAGCAGATTCAAAACGTACTCCGCGCCGACGATTGCCAGTGCGAATGCTTTAACGTTGCGGTTGATTGTCGAAAAGAACACCGATCCGCCGGGCTTGGCCAATGCGGCGCACGCCAGCACCGTTTGCGCTGGCTCTGGAACGTGCTCGAGCATCTCCATGCACGTCACCACGTCAAAGCTTTCGGGTTCTGCGGCAGCGAGCTTCTCGGCCGCACATTCGCGATACTCGACGCGCGCCTTTAAGTCGAGTGCATGCAGTTGCGCGACTTTCAGCGGCTTATCGGCAAGGTCGATGCCAAGCACGAATGCGCCTTTTTGCGCCATCGCTTCGGTCAACACGCCGCCACCGCAACCAACGTCGACGATCCGCTTGCCCGCAAGCGAAGCTAGCCGATCGATCCATTCGAGCCGCGCGGGATTGATGTCGTGCAACGGCCGCATGGGCCCTTCGCGATCCCACCATTTGGCCGCCAGCTCGCTGAACTTCATAAGCTCGGCGTGATCGACGTTGTTGTTCATGCGCTGGATGTTACGCAAGCGCGTTTACGCAAAGGCACGCAAAAAAAAGCCCCGCCGAAGCGGGGCTAGTCTGCAAAGCTTTCTTATTAACGACGTGTCTAGCGCTTGATCGGACGCGTTCCGACCACTTCGACTTCCACGCGACGGTTCGGCTGCAAGCACGCGATCAAGCCCGGGCGATTGCGGACTTCACCCTTCGCCGACGGATCCGCGCACTGCTTGACCGGATTCGCTTCGCCTTTGCCTTCGGTGTACACGCGGTTCGGCTCGATACCTTTGCTGACAAGGTAGTCTTTAACCGCCTGCGCGCGACGTTGCGAAAGTTTCAGGTTGTACGCATCGCTGCCGATGCGGTCCGTGTAGCCCACTGCGATGATCACTTCAAGGCTGACACCGGCCAGTTTGGACACGAGGTCATCCAGCTTCGCGCGGCCTTCCGGACGCAACGTTGCTTTGTCGAAGTCGAACAGCGCGTCCGCTGCAAACGTCACCTTCTCGCTGGTCGGAGCTGGCGGCGCTGGTGGCGCTGCTGGCGGCGCCGGCGGAGCCGGTGGTGCTGCTGGCGGGGGCGGCGGAGGTGGCGGCGGCTCGCAGACTTCCTTCGGCATCAGCGCTTTGTCGCAAACGCAGCCAACAGGAAATGGGCTGCCGTCAACCTTGGCGCTTCTGGCGCGCTCGATGCTCCAAAAACCGGTTCGCCAGCACAACCCGAACGGGTTCATAACCACTACGCCACGCGAGTCAATTACATACGGGCTTTCGCGCGGATCGGCAATCTTGATGTCCTTCTGCTGGGCCAGACTGACCCCGGAGACGGTCATCAACGCCGCGGCAACTAGGCCCAGCTTGATGTACTTCATATTGGTGCTCCTCACTCGAGATTCGGAAAAAA
>DATLOA010000106.1:0-2734 GCA_035536515.1 Burkholderiaceae bacterium
GTGCGATCGCAGCGAACCCTAACTCGTTTTATACCGGCGAAATTCCGTCGGACATTGTCAAGGCAGTGCGATCGCGCTCCAACGCGGGGCAGCTTGCGCTGACGGATTTCACCGCCTACCAGGTCAAGCAGCGTGAGCCGATCTGCACTGACTACAAACAGTGGCGCGTGTGCGGCTTTCCACCGCCGTCGTCAGGCGGCATCGCGGTGGCGCAGATGCTCGGTGTCCTCGCGTCGCGCAATATCGCGGCCGTGCCGCCGGTGACCGTTAACGGTAAGCTCGAGCCGCAGCCCGACGCAGTGCATTTGTTTGCCGAAGCCGGCCGACTCGCATTTGCGGACCGCGGTTTGTATGTAGCCGACAGTGATTTCGTCAAGGTTAACGTTGCCGGCCTGCTCGACCCGGCGTATCTGAAGCAGCGCGCAGCGCTCATCACCGACCGCAGCATGGGCGTCGCCAAGGCGGGCGTTCCTCCCGGCACGCAGGCTGCTGCTGCGGAAGACACGTCAACGCATAAAAGCGCCACGTCGCACATCTCCGTAGTCGACGGCTTCGGCAACGCGTTGTCAATGACGACGACGATCGAAGACGTCTTCGGTGCCCGCACCATGGTGCGCGGATTTCTACTGAACAATCAGCTCACCGATTTTTCGTTTGCTCCTGTGGCCGATGGACTGCCGATCGCCAATCGTGTGCAAGCCGGCAAGCGTCCGCGCAGTTCGATGGCCCCGGCGTTGGTATTCGACCGCGCCAGCGGGCACATGGTCGCAAGCGTCGGTTCGCCCGGCGGCTCGCAAATCATCGGCTACGTCGCCAAAACACTGGTGGGTGTGCTCGACTGGAACCTTGACGTTCAGCGGGCGATTTCGCTGCCAAACTTCGGCTCGCGCAATGGCCCAACCGAGCTCGAGCGCGGCCAGTTCAGCTCTCAGATGGTCGAAGCACTAAAGGTGCGCGGCCACGATGTTCGCGAGATCGACATGGCAAGCGGACTGCAGGGCATCGTACGCGTCCGATTGCCGAACGGCGCACTTGGATGGGCCGGTGGTGCAGACCCTCGTCGCGAGGGCATTGCTCTAGGCGACTAAACTCGGATATCCAACGACAGGATTGAACATGACTATTAAAGTAGGCGATAAGCTGCCCGAGGGCGATCTGCAAGAGTTCGTAGAGACCGAAACCGAAGGCTGCTCGCTCGGCCCGAATACCTTCAAAGTGCAGGACCTCACCAAGGGCAAGAAGATCGTGGTTTTCGGATTGCCCGGCGCGTTCACGCCGACCTGTTCCGCCAAACATGTGCCAGGCTACGTGCAACAGCTTGACGCGTTGAAAGGTAAAGGCGTCGACGAAGTGTGGTGTTTATCCGTCAACGATCCGTTCGTGATGGGTGCTTGGGGCCGCGATCAGAAAACCGGTGGAAAGGTTCGGATGATGGCCGACGGGTCGGCCGCCTACACCAAGAAGCTTGGTCTCGAACTCGACTTGACCGCGCGGGGCATGGGAGTGCGGAGCCAGCGCTTCTCGATGCTGGTCGACGACGGCGTTGTCAAGGCGTTGAACGTTGAGGGTCCTGGCAAGTTCGAAGTCAGCGATGCCGATACGATGCTGAAACAGATGAACTGAACCGCAACTGCAGCGAGGCGTTATGAAGACACTCGAAGAACAGATGTCGGTCTATCTGCGCTATCACCGCAATCCCAAAAACCGGCTGACGCACTTCGTAGGCGTTCCGCTGATCATGTTTTCGCTGTTCGTCCTGCTTGCGCTGCCGCGGGTTGAATTGGGCGGCTTTTCGATTTCCGCTGCCACGGTGTTGGCGGTGGTAGTGTTGATCTATTACTTTCGCCTGGATGCGGTACTGGCGGCGGCGATGACGCTGTTCGTTGCGGTCCTGCTGGTCGGGGCCCACGGTGTTGCAAATGAAGGAACACAGCCGGCGCTTGTAGTTTTCGCTGCAACCTTCATCGGCGGCTGGGCGCTGCAGTTAATTGGACACGTATTCGAAGGCAAAAAGCCCGCGCTGCTGGACAACTTTTTTCAGATATTCATCGCGCCGATTTTTCTGATGGCCGAAGTGTTCTTCGCGTTCGGCTACAAGCGCGACGTCGCCGAGCGCATGGAGCAGATGGCAGGCCGCTCGGAGCCGGGCTAATCGCGCGCGCCTCCGCCGCAACTGCTCACGCGCGTTGCACTCTGAAATCACGGGTCCGGAAGCCGAGCGCAAATAGCGCGGCAAAGTACCCGACACTAGCGGCGCCGATGACTGTAGCGAGCCAGGCGGCACGTTGCCACGGTGCATCCTGCATCGCTGACCACACGAGCGGCCGCTGGGCCCACCATAGAATCGCCGCTAGCGCAGCAAGCGCGACCATAAGGCGCGCGGTAAATGAAAGCCAGCCTGCGGCGGGTTGATACAGCCTCCTTCTTCGCAGTCCGACGAAAAGCGCCAGCGCATTGGCACACGCACCAAGTCCGACCGACAGCGCAAGGCCGGCGTGCGCAAACAGCGGCACCAGCGCCACGTTGGCAAGCTGAGTCGCGATCAAGACGACGATCGCAATCTTGACCGGCGTGCGGATGTCTCTTTGCGCATAAAAACCCGGCGCCAAAATTTTGACTGCGATCAGTCCCAGCAAGCCCACCGAGTAGCCCACGACCGCCAGTGCCGTTTGCCGTACGTCGAACGCGGTGAACTCGCGTCCCTGGAACAGCACCGACACGATGCCCTCTGCAG
>DATLOA010000107.1:0-10180 GCA_035536515.1 Burkholderiaceae bacterium
AAGTTTTTTTACCCCTTCGGCATTACTGTCGCGGTCGCGGTGCTGGTGTCGTTGTTCGTCAGCTTTACGCTCGATCCGATGCTGTCGGCGGTGTGGCGCGATCCGCCACGCGGCATGCATGAAGCGCGCTTTGTCGGGCCGGTGCTGCGCGGGTTCGATCGCATGATGGATCGAGTGCACGCTGTTTACGGGAAGCTGCTCGGCTGGGTTTTGTCGCCACGCCAATGGACGCTCGGCACGACGGTGCCGAAGCTCGATGTGCCGATCGGAGTGCCGGCGGTTGGCGTCTGGCGCGCGTTGCGCACGCTTGATGCGAAGCATCTGAGGCCGCGCTTGGCGACGATCAGCCCGCGCGGCATTACGCTGTGGATCGCAGCGCTGAGCTTTGCAATCGCGATCCCGATTGCCGGCGTCGTTGGCACTGAGATGATGCCCGAGAGCGACGAAAGCTTCACCAGCGTCCGGCTGACGATGCCGGTCGGCTCCAGCCTCGAATACGCCGATGAGCGTGTCAAGCGCGTCGAGCAGGCGCTGCGCGAATTCAAGGAGATCGATTCGATCGACACGGGCATCGGCACCGAGGGCGCGAAGAATACGGGCAGGCTCAACCTGAAACTCGTGCCGCGCTCCGAACGCAACCGCTCACAGAAGAAGCTCGAGCAAGCGATACGCCGAAGACTGGCCGCGATCCCCGGCATTGAAATGAAGGTGGGTTGGGGCGGACCGATTTATGTCGCGCTGCTCGGCAATAACGACGCAGAAATGCAGCGCGTGATCGCGGACCTGCGACAGAAAATCCTTCTGATTCGCGGCATCACCGACATCGAGGTATCGCACAAGGAAGGCACGCCGGCGCTGTCGGTGCGTCTGAAGCCCGAGCTGGCATCCGAGTATGGCGTGACTTACGCACAGCTCGGAACGACGCTGCGTGCGCTGATCGGGGGTGAAAACTCGGGCTATTGGCTTGCGCCCGACGGCCAGAACTACGAAGTGATCACGCAGATCCCGCGCGCGAACCGCACTGTGATCGATGACATTTCGGGCATCAACATCGCGACCAGCCGCTTGATGGCAGATGGCACGCCCGAAGTTATTCCGCTGCGGGCGATTGCGACGATCGAGCGGACATTCAATCCAGAGAACATCCGCCGCCAAGACTTGCAGCGCAGGATTGCACTGTGGGCCAACGTGGAAGGGCGGCCTTCAGGTGATGCCGGCAAGGAAGTGCAGGCAATGGTGAAGGCGTACGAGCTGCCGCCCGGATTGCGCTTCGACGTAGGCGGGCAGATTCGCGAGCAGGAGGAAGTCAACGCCGCTATCTTTGGCGCGCTCGCGCTGGCGGTGATCTTCATCTACATCGTGCTGGCGTCGCAGTTCGGCAGCTTCCTGCAGCCGATCGCGATCATGGCGTCGCTGCCGCTGTCGATCGTCGGCGTCATGCTGGCGCTGTTGCTCACCAACACGACGCTGAATATCTTCTCGATGATCGGAATCGTGTTCCTGATGGGGCTGGTAACGAAGAACGCCATTTTGCTGGTCGATTTCGCCAACAAGGGCCAGCGCGACGGGCTGTCGCGCAACGATGCGTTGCTAGCGGCCGGTCAGGTGAGGTTGCGTCCGATCTTGATGACCACCGCCGCGATGATCTTCGGGATGCTGCCGCTGGCGATCGGTCTGGGTGAAGGCTCTGAGCAGCAGGCGCCGATGGGGCGGGCGATCATCGGCGGTGTTATTACATCGACGCTGTTGACGCTGGTGGTGGTGCCGGTGATCTACAGCTACCTCGACGCGTTTGAGCGGCGCTTGAAAGGGCGGCGTCACGGGGCGCCCGCGCTGACGCATCAACCGGCAAACAAAGCTTAGTCATAATCGCATCTCCGGGAGGAGACAAGCGATGAGCACTGAAACCGCACGATCGATTCGAACGATCCACGCGCTATCGACCTTCGGCCTGATCGGCTTGCTCGGGCGCGACTGGGAAGAGCGCCGGCTTAAAGAGCTGATGGAGGAAGAGCAGCGCCGCCGCGCCTGATCGACGGACTGCTTGCGCATGGCACGGGCTGCAACTTGGCTCGAACAGGACCCGGACGAGCGGACCGTTCGATGGGGCTGGGTCATCTGGCTCGCATGGGGTGTCATCGGCGGAGCGCTTTTCCTAACCGACATAAGAGCTGGCACCGGCGCGCTAAGTCTCGTGCTGGTCGCGCCGTTCTGGGGGATGTGGCTGCTGTGGCCAACGTACCGCTTCATACGCGCGTGGTGGCGCTGGCAGTATGAGGGCGCGTGGGATAAGTCGAACGGCGCTTACTACGAGTTTGATGGGCGCCAGATACGAATTGTCATGCAGGGCGATTCGATCTGGATCTCCGCTGACGATGTGTTCGACGCGCTTGGTCTGCACGGCCGCCAGCGCAACGTCGCGCGCGTTCGCAAGATCGCGGGACGCGACGGACTTGTCGAACCGCCGGGCTGGCGGATGCTGTCGTTCTCCGAAATCGGAATAAAGGCGTGGCTCGATCGCCGTACCGATACTGTCGCGCACAAGTTTTCGTACTGGCTCGACAAGCAGGTGATCGCGCCGTATCGCAAACGGCGGGAGATCGAAGGAAATAGCGGTGACGAAAACCAATCCGAGTAAAACTCGGCTACTGCTTCGCTACAGCTGCCGGCGCTTTTTCTTTCTGCGTCAATGGACGCGCGGACTCCTGCTTGAAGTTGACCGTCAGCTGCGACGTCTTCGGATACCCGGACGCGTCGAGTGTGATGTTCCATTCGTCGGGATCGAATCCGATCAGCGACGCGCTGCCTACGGTCGCCACTGGAACGCCTTCGGCCTGCGTCAAACGCTTTAGCTCGACCGAGTCGTCACCGGTTTCGATGGTTCGCTCGGCGAACGGTATGCCACGCTTAATCAAGAATTCGCGCGCCGTGTTGCACGGCGGGCACTTGCCGGCGGTAAACAGCATGACCGGATACGAAGAAGACGCGCGCCGCACCTGATAGGGCAGCAGCGATGCCACCTGCTCGCCGATCTGGCGCAGGTCGATGCGCAGCAGGTTCTGCGCATCCGGCGGCGGCCGGTCGCCGTAGTTGATCTGTCCGCGCGAATCGGCCCAACGATAAAGATACTTGCGCACTTCTTTATCGGGATCGGTAGGTCCTTGTGCCATGGTCGCCGTTTGCAACAGTGTCAACATCGAGGCGGCGATCAGCATTGTGAATCTCATCGATTCTCCTAATTAAGTTTTGGGCGCTGTTGTATTGCCTGGCGCGGCGCGATCTGCACTCTCGCGCGGCAGAATAGGTTTCGGTGGTTGAGCACGAAACGTCGGCGGCAATACGATCTGAGCCGGATAACCGGCCGCGCTGATGGCAGCCGACCACGCGCCCTCCTTGAATCCCAGGTGGGGCGTGCGACCCAGTGTCATCACCGGTACCGAAGTCGTGCCGACGCGCCGCTTCAACTCTGCCGCATCGACCTCTGTTTCAACGACGACTTCCTGATACGGTGTGCCGCGCTGGCGCAGCCAGATGCGTGCGTTTTCACACGGCCCGCAATCCGGTGCGGTGTAAAGAGTGATTGGAAGTGTCGACATCGCATTGCGCACCTCGAAGGGGATGCCGCCGGTTGGATCCGCGCCTTCGACACGCAGACGGCCGTCCACACGCGTCACATTTTTTGCGTCCCCGGGCGGCGCATCGCCGTAGTTGACCTGGCCGCTTGGATCGGTCCAGCGATACTGCGCAAGCGCTGGGCTTGCACCAGCCAACGCAAGCGTCGCTACCGCAACGGCTGCGCAACACCTACAGTATCCAGTCAATTTCATTTTTGCCTAATTCACCATGCCGTTATGACGCAGCAGTGCGTCGATCGTCGGCTTGCGGCCGCGAAACGCAACGAACGATTTCATCGCCGGGCGGCTGCCTCCGACGGCCAGCACTTCGTCGAGAAACCGCCTGCCGATCGCCGAACTCAAGACTCCACCAACTCCGTTTTCTTCAAACGCTGAATATGCATCGGCCGACAAAACTTCAGCCCATTTGTAGCTGTAATAGCCTGCGGCGTAACCGCCCGCGAAGATGTGCGAGAAAGAGTGTGGAAAACGGTTGTATTCGGGTGGAACGAGCACCGAAACCTCCCGCCGGACGTCCGCCAGCAGCTTCATTACCTGCACTTCATCGGTCACTTCGGCCGCGGAGTGCAGCAGCATGTCGAAGAGTGCGAATTCGAGCTGGCGCACCGTAAACATTCCGCTCTGAAAGTTCTTTGCCGCCAGCATCTTCTCGAACAGCGTGCGCGCAAGCTTCTCGTTGGTATCGACATGCCCGGTCAACATCTGCAGAACCTCCCACTCCCACGCGAAGTTCTCCATGAATTGCGACGGCAGCTCGACGGCATCCCATTCGACACCCTGAATGCCAGAGACAGACGGCTCGTCGACGCGCGTCAGCATGTGATGCAGGCCGTGACCAAACTCGTGAAACAGCGTCAGCACGTCGTCGTGCTTGAACGTGGCGGGCTTGCCGCCGGCAGGCCGCGAAAAATTGCAGGTCAGATATGACACCGGCGTCGGCAATGTGGTGCGCCGTGTGCGCCGCGTGCGCGCGTCGTCCTGCCACGCGCCGCCCTGCTTGTGATCGCGTGCATACAGGTCCAGATAGAACTGCCCCACCAGCTGTCCACGCAAATTGTCGATTTGATAAAAGCGCACATCCGGGTGCCATACCGGCGCACTCTCTTCGTGAATCGCAACCGAAAACAGGGTCTCGATCACCTTGAACAAACCCGCGAGCACGCGCGGCTCGGTGAAATACTGCTTTAGCTCCTGTTCAGAATACGAGTAGCGTTGCTCGCGCAGCTTCTCGCTGGCGTAGGAGACATCCCAAGGCTGCAGGTCGCTGATGCCAAGGTGACTCAGGGCGAACTCGCGCAACTCAGCAATGTCGCGCTCCGCGTAAGGCTTTGCGCGCCGCGCCAAATCGCGCAGAAAGTCGAGCACATGCGCCGGGCTCTCGGCCATTTTGGCCACCAGTGATAATTCGGCAAAGCTTTTGTATTCGAGCAGCTGCGCGTGCTCGCGCCGCAGCCTCAACGACTCGACCATCAGTGGTCCGTTATTCCATTCGGGCTTGCCGAACTCCGATGCGCGCGTCGAGTATGCGCGGTACATCTGCTGCCTCAGCGCACGGTCGTGTGCGTAGTCGACGATTGCGGAATAACTGGGATACTGCAGCGAGATCTTGTACCCCTCCTTGCCTTCGGCGTGCGCAGCTTCGGCAAGCATCTGCATTGCATCCCGCGGCACGCCTGCTAGTGCGGTGGCATCGTCGATGTATAGGGTAAAGGCATTGGTGGCGTCCAGCACGTTCTGGGCAAACCGGGTCGTCACTTGCGACTCGCGCTCGCGAACCTGCCTGAACTGCTCCTTTTGGTCTGCCGGCAACTCGGCGCCGCCCAGCCGAAAATCGCGCAGCTCGTTTTCCAACACCTTCTGCCGGACTTCTGGCCACTGCGCGAAATCCAACGCAGCGGTCAGTGCTTTGAACTTTTCGTACAACGCTTCGTTCTGCGACAGCGCGGTCCAGAACTCTGTGAGCTTCGGCAAGTTTGCGTTGTATTGCTCGCGCAGTTCAGGTGTGTCGACCACGGCGTTCATATGCGACACCACGCCCCAAGATCGCGCGAGCCGGTCGGTGACCTCGTTTAACGGCTCCACGACGGAGTCCCACGTGGGCTCCGAATTGCTCGCCGAAATGCACGACACAACCTCGCGAGCCTCGGCGAGTAGCGTGTCGATCGCGGGTGTCACATCGCGCGGCTGGATCTGATCAAAGCGCGGCAGTCCGTCAAAGTAGAGAAGTGGATTAGCGGCGCGTTGTGCATTTGGTTTTTTTTGGGTGTCATCCATCGTTTGTGACCAAGTTTGAATTTTCGGCTTGGCGCTCGGCCGCCTCGACTGTGTTAGTCAGAAGCATCGCAATCGTCATAGGTCCGACGCCGCCAGGCACCGGCGAAATCCATCCGGCGACCCGGCTGACGTTGTCAAAGTCGACATCGCCGGCGAGCTTGCCGTCAGACGTTCTGTTGGTGCCGACATCGATCACTATGGCGCCAAACTTGACCATATCTGCGGTCACCAGATTGCGTCTGCCCACCGCAGCGACCAGGATGTCGGCGTTGCGCGTGTGAGAAGCAAGATCGTGCGTCTTGCTATGCGCAATCGTCACGGTCGCGTGGGCCGCCAGCAACAGCATCGCCATCGGCTTGCCGACCATGTTTGAGCGCCCGAGCACAACCGCATGACGGCCTTCAATCGGCGCGTTGATCGATTGCAGCATCTTCATCACACCGTACGGAGTGCAAGAGCGAAAGTACGGCCTTCCCATTAGCGTCAAGCCGGCATTGGTGGCATGCAGGCCGTCGACGTCCTTTTCAAACGCGATCGATTCGATCACCTTGGCCGAATCGAGATGTTTCGGCAACGGTGTCTGCACCAGAATTCCGTTCACCTCGGGATCGGCATTCAACTGGCCGATGCGCGCCAGCAGCGCGATCTCAGTCGTATTTGCCGGCAGCCGGTCGATCGTCGAGCGAATGCCGACTTGCTCGCACGCGATGCCTTTGTTGCGCACGTAGACAGCAGAAGCTGGATCATCACCAACGAGAATGACGGCAAGCCCGGGCCGGCGACCGGCGGCCGTAAGGCGCGCGACCCGAGCCACCAGCGCGTTACGTACTTCGGCCGCTAACGTCTTGCCATCGATGATGCGGGCGGTCACGCGATTCGATCTTCGGGGTCAAGCAACCCCCGAGTTTACGAGAGCTACTAGCGCAGCATGAGACCTACTGGCGCAGCGCGCCTCCGGTCAGTACGGTGCGCATCAAATCGGCTACGGTATTTGCGTTCATCTTGTCCATGATGTTGGCGCGATGCGCTTCGACGGTCTTGATCGAAATGCCGAGGTCATCGGCGATCTGCTTGTTCAGACGGCCCGCAACAATGCGCTCCAGCACCTGTTGCTCGCGCGGAGTGAGCTTGCCCAGCAGTGCTTCGCTCAACCGTTGCCGCTCGCTCGCCGATGCATGTGCGCGCGCTTCAGCAAGCATGCGCTCAACCAACGCCTTCAGCGCCGCTTGATCAAACGGCTTTTCGATGAAATCGACCGCGCCTTTTTTCATCGTCGATACTGCCATCGGCACGTCGCCGTGACCGGTGATGAAGATAATCGGCAAGCGCGACTTGCGAGTAATCAGCTGCTCCTGAAGCTCAAGCCCGCTCATTCCCGGCATACGTACGTCGAATATCGCGACCGCGATTGCGGCGGGATCGTGCTTCGCCAAAAATTCTTCGGCGCTGGTAAAGCCGATCACGCGATAACGGCTCGCTTCCAACAGCCACTGCACCGAATCGCGCACCGCGTCATCATCGTCGACGACGTACACGACGCCCATCGTCTCAGCGTTTTCGCTTCGACCGCTCGGTTGCTCGTTCACTCGAACTCCTCTCTCGCTTGGCTCGCGGCCAGCGGCAGCGTAAACGTAAAGATCGAGCCGCCATCTGGATTGCATTCGACGTTCAGGCGTCCATGATGAAACTCGACGATCGAGCGGCAGATATTGAGACCCATCCCCATCCCTTCGGACTTAGTGCTGAAAAACGGTTGGAACAGATTTGCGCGCTGCAGTTCCGAAACACCCGTGCCGCGATCGATCACCGAAAACTCGGCCATGTCGTCACGGCGCCGCACAACGAGGTCGATTCGGCGCACGTCGGCCTGATCCATCGCATCGACGGCATTCTTCAACAGATTCAGCAGCAGCTGCTCGATCAAAATCGGATCGACGTCCAGCGGCGGCAAGCCCGCCTGTACGTCGGTATGGATCGTGATGGCTTTTTTTGCCGCTTCGATATCGGCGAAGCCGATTGCGTCTTCGACGATGCGTGCCACCTCGGTGGGCCGGCGCCGCGGTTCGGAACGTTTAACGAATTCGCGGATGCGCCGGATGATGTTGCCCGCACGTTGTGCCTGACCCGCGGTTTTTTCCAGCGCCGGCAGCAGCTCATCGGTTGACATGCCACCGTCCTTCATGCGTGTGACCGCACCGAGGCTGTAATTGCTAATCGCCGTCAGCGGCTGATTCAGCTCGTGCGCAAGCGATGACGCCATCTCGCCCATCGTCATCAGGCGCGACGTAAGCTCCACTTTTTCCTGCTGCTGCCGCACCATGTTCTCGGTCGCCTTGCGCTCGGTGATGTCGGTCGCGATCTGCAGGCGCACGTCGCGCCCGTCGACCCATCGCACGTCGCGAGTGCGCACGTCGAACCATCGCGACACTTCTGCGTCGAACGCCTCGCCAGCCACCGCATGCTGCGAGAGCGCGCGCAACCGGCGGTGTCCCGCCGGAGTGGTGCCATACAAATCGCGATAACTGCGGTTGGCAAACAGCAGCTCGTCGCCGCGATCGTCCGCAACGACCGACACGGCCGCATCGAGCGACTCGAGCACCGTTGTGAACCGTTCGTGCGCGGCGGCAAGTTGTTCACTGATTCGATTCGGCTCAGTGATATCCGCCATCGCGGACATCCACCCGAGCTGTTCACCGTCGTCAGTCAGCAGCGCCGAGAAGTACAGCCGCGCGTCGAACAGCGTGCCGTCACGCCGCATCACTTTCAATTCGAATCCGCTGGCGGGCGCCTGGCCTGCCAGAACAATCGCGAGCTTCGATTGATACTCGTCGTGTCGCTCGGGCGGCCAGTACGGAAACGGCGGCGACTTTCCGACCAACTCTTCGGCAGACCAACCTGTCATCTGGATAAACGCCTGGTTGACGTGGCGCAGCACGCCGTTGCGGTCGATTACGCCCATGCCGGTCGCGAGCGAGTCTTCCATTGAGCGACGAAACGCGGTTTCCGTGCGCAGTACGCGTTCAACCTGCGCCTGCTTGACGTCGCGCCGCGCGAGCGCTACCAGCGTGACCATCACGATTACCGTTAACCCGGCGACCAGCCACGACAACGCGTTCCCCAGCAACGGTGAGCGCTGCCTGAACGGCGACGCCTGCACCATAACGCCATCGGATAGCAGCGGAACGCGCACCGCATAACGTGGTTGGCCCGCGGGAACTTCACCGCTGGTTGATGCCGCGAGCACAGTGCCATCGTCGTCACGCAGCGCTATCCGATAGCGCTGGCCGAGTTCGGGCTTCAGCGTCTGCCGCAGCAACTCCGGCACTGAAACGCGCGCAAGCAGGGTGCCGACGTAGCGGTCGTCGCTGAACACCGGAACGATCAAGTCGGTAAACGGGCTGCCGTGATCGGAGCTCGGCCTTGATTCGTCTTCATACGGCGCCGAGAAAAAAGTAGCGTGCGTTTCGCGCGCGCGCTTGATTCCCGAGCGTGTCAGTTCAGCGCCGATCTCGGACGCTGCGGGCCGGGCCCAATCGGCCAGCGGGCTTGGCGATTGGACCGACCAGCGCACGCGATTGTTGCTATCGACGTAGGCCAGATGCAGTAGCTCCGGCTTCGACATCATCAGCTCGCGTCCGGTCGAAGAAAATCGGCCTTCGTTGTACTTTGCATCCCCGATTTCGAGCCCGATGCTCGTGGTGGCTTCGGTCATCGTCTGCAATCGCAGCGACAGCGACTGCGCAACCGTGTCGACGTCGCGCGTCAGCGCATCGCGCTGCAATGCGCGGTCCTCGTTGAACAGCAAATACGCAAGCCCCGCGATCGATGCCGCCAGCAACAGAATCGAAAGCAGATGCGCGTAGCGGCTGAGGTTGAAGCGGCTTTCAGGCGCGCGCGCGAGCGGATCGAACGCAAGGAGAACCGAGTCCGTCGGTGGGGTGGAGCGGGCACGCATCAGCGCTCGTTGTCCTGTCACGATGCGGCGGAAGGCCGCGAAGCGCGCCTATTATGGAAGCGCGTACGCGTTGTCGTGAATGTCCAAAGCTTATCTGGAAATTTCATAATACAAAAACGAATGCCGCTATTTGAAAACAACGCAAGGGCTGGTATCGTCGCGGCGAAACGATAGGAGACTCCATGTCCGCACTGTTTGAACAAGCGGCCAACGATCCCGACACGCTCGAGACCTCAGAATGGCTCGACGCGCTCGAAACGGTGATCGAACGCGAAGGCCCCGAGCGCGCGCACTTCCTGCTGGAAGCGCTGATCGA
>DATLOA010000108.1:0-9112 GCA_035536515.1 Burkholderiaceae bacterium
GGTTTCGACCCGGATACAGCGAAGGACTTTCACGACGAGACGCTACCCAAAGACTCGATGAAGACGGCGCACTTCTGCTCGATGTGCGGCCCTCATTTCTGCTCGATGAAGATCACGCAGGACGTGCGCGAGTATGCGGAGAAGCATCAGGTGTCCGAGGGCGAGGCGCTGAAAAAGGGCATGCAGGAAAAGGCGGTCGAGTTCGTGAAGAAGGGCGCCGAGATCTATCACCGCGCCTAGTGCCTGTCGTTTGGCTGACGCTTCCGCCTGACTGTTGCACGCTGTTACAAGCGCGGAGTTGTCTCGCCGTCGCTGCGTACAATCTTTTGCTCTCCGATCCGTTAAAACACCACCTTGAAGAAACACAAGCTCGTTGTCGGCGCGTTATTGCTCGCCATGCTCGCCGGCGGCGGTTGGTATTGGTGGTCAAACCGCCAGGGCGACGCGCCGGCGTATCGCACCGCGAAGGTTGAGCGCGGGCCTATCACGGCGACGGTTTCTTCGACCGGCACACTCAATCCGGTGACGTCGGTGCAGGTTGGTACGCAGGTGTCTGGCCAGATCCAGCAACTGTTCGTCGATTTCAACTCGCCGGTCAAGAAGGGCGAGTTGATCGCGCGCATCGATCCCGAGACGTTTACCTATCGCGTGCGGCAAGCTGAAGCTGATCTGGAGTCGGCGCGCTCGAGCGTGGGTCGTGCGCAGGTTGCGCAGGTGATTGCGAATCGCGACCTGGCGCGCACCAAGGAGTTGGTGGCGCGTAACTTCGTTTCGCCGGCCGAGCTCGATCGCGCGCAGTCGACGTTCGATCTTGCTGCCGCAGAAGTTCGCACTGCGCAGGCAGTGGTGCAGCAGCGCGCCGCGCAGGTTGCGACCGCTCGCGTCGATCTGTCGCGCACCGAGATCCGCGCGCCGGTCGATGGCGTCGTGATCAAGCGCAGCGTCGACGTCGGGCAGACGGTGGCGGCGAGCCTGCAGGCCCCGGAGCTGTTCGTCATTGCGAAGGATCTGCGCGACATGCAGGTCGATACGTCGATTGACGAGGCCGACGTCGGCCGCATCAAGATCGGATTGCGGGCGACGTTCACCGTCGATGCGTTTCCGGGCCGTCAGTTTGCGGGCGAGGTGCGCAGCGTGCGCAAAGCGGCGCAGAGCGTGCAGAACGTCGTCACGTACATCGCGATCATCTCGGCCAACAACGAGCGCGGCGAGTTGCTGCCGGGGATGACTGCCAACGTGCGTATCGTGACCGACACGCGAGACTCGGTCCTAAAAGTGCCGAACGCTGCGCTGCGTTTTCGCCCCGCAGGCGAGAGTGCTGCGAAAGGCGATGCTGCGAAAGACGGCCCGGGCAAGGCGATGCAGGGCGCCGATGCCGGCGCCAGCAAGGGCGGCGCAGGTGGCGGCGGGCAACTAAACCAATTTCGCGAGCGGATCGTGACCGAGTTAAAGATGGATGCAGAGCAGCAGCAGCGGCTCGACCCGATCTTCGCCGAGATGCGCAACAAGTTCATGGGTGTGCGCGATCTGCCAGAGGAAGCGCGCGCGCGGCAGAGCGCGGCGATTCGCTCGGACATGCGCGCGCGAGTCGAAGAAATTCTGAAGCCCGAGCAGAAGGCGCGTTACGCCGAGCTCGTTACCGAACTCGCCGGCCGCGCTGGCGGCGGCCAGACCACGCGCGGCCGCATCTATCTGATGGACGCCGGCAAGCCGAAAGCGATCGAAGTCCGCGTTGGGTTATCGGACGGTGCGATGAGTGAAGTCGCCGGTGAAGGGCTCGCCGAAGGAGCCGAAGTCATCATTGGATTGCAAGGCGGAGCCGCGTCCAGCGCGCCGTCTCAGAAGGCCGGCGCGCCGAAGATGATGTTCTGATGCCAGACCCGCTGATTCGTGTTGCCGATCTAACCAAGGACTACGTTCTAGGCGACAACACCGTGCACGCGCTCGCAGGCGTCTCGATGGACATTGCGGCGGGCGACTTCGTGGCGGTCATGGGCCCATCCGGATCGGGCAAGTCAACTTTCATGAACATGATCGGATGTCTCGATCGTCCGACTTCGGGCAGCTACTGGCTGGCCGGCGAAGACGTCGCACGCATGAACGCCGACGACCTGGCAGCGGTGCGCAACAAGCGCATCGGTTTCGTATTTCAGCAGTTCAACCTGCTGGCGCGTACCAGCGCGCTCGAGAATGTCGAGCTGCCGCTGATGTACGCCAACGTGGCGGTCGATGAGCGGCACACCCGCGCACTCGACAAACTGAAGCAGGTCGGTCTCGGTGAGCGCGCCGATCATCAGCCATCGCAACTCTCGGGCGGGCAACAACAGCGCGTGGCGATTGCGCGTGCGCTGGTTAACAACCCGGCTCTGATTCTCGCCGACGAGCCGACTGGTGCGCTCGACTCGCGCACGAGCGTCGAGATCATGGCGCTGCTGCAGCAACTCAACGCGGACGGAATGACGATCGTGCTGGTGACGCACGAGCACGACGTTGCTGCCTTCGCCTCGCGCGAGGTGCATTTTCGCGACGGCAAAGTGGTCAGCGACGAGCGCCAGACACCGCGCTCGGCTCGCAGCGCGCTTGCCGCGCTCGATGTAGGAGCCGCTGCATGAATGCATTAATGGTGTTGCGCGTGGCGCTAAAGGCTTTGCGCGTCAACAAGCTGCGCTCGAGCCTGACGATGCTCGGCATGATCATTGGCGTCGCTGCGGTAATTGCGATGCTTGCCATCGGCGGCGGGGCGCAGGAGCGCGTGCGCGAGCAGCTGAAAAATCTTGGCTCGAATTTGATGCTGATTTTTCCCGGCTCGACGACGACCAGCGGTGTTCGTCTCGGTACCGGAGCGGCGCAGACGCTGACCGAAGAAGATGCTCAGGCGATAGCGGTTGATGTCGAAGGGGTGATCGTTGCTGCACCCTCGCTGCGCGGTTCGGGTCAGGTGTCCGCCGGCAACTCCAATTGGGCCACGCAGTACTTCGGCACCAACAATGACTACCTGATCGCACGCGATTGGCCGCTAGCATCAGGCCGCTTGTTCGAGCCGGCCGATATGTCGTCAGCCGGGAAAGTTGCGCTGATCGGCCAGACCACTGCGCGGCAATTGTTCGGCGATCTCGATCCCATAGATCAGGTGATTCGCGTGCGCAAGGTGCCGCTGACGATCATCGGCGTGCTAGATCGCAAGGGCCAGAACGCGCTCGGACAGGACCAAGACGATGTCGTGCTGATGCCATTGGCGACCGCGCGCAACCGCGTGCTCGGACAAACGCAGGGACGGCAGCGGCGCATTCACACGATTTCGGTGAAAACGGCCGACGGCGTTGATATGAAAGGTGTCGAGGAAAGAATCCGCGAGCTGCTGCGGCAGCGTATGCGGGTCCAGCCTGGCGCGGACGAGCCCTTCACGATTCGCAATCTGACGGAGATTTTGCAGGCGCAGGAGCAGGCGAGCCGTGTCTTGACGCTGCTGCTCGGCGCGGTCGCGTCGGTCAGCCTGCTGGTCGGCGGCATTGGCATCATGAACATCATGCTGGTGAGCGTGACCGAGCGCACGCGAGAGATCGGGCTGCGAATGGCGGTCGGCGCGCGCGGTGCAGATATCTTGAAGCAGTTTCTGGTCGAGGCGATCACGCTATCGATGATCGGCGGCGCGCTCGGCATCCTGCTCGGCGTTGGTGCCTCATTCGCGGTCGGCGAGTTCGCCAACTGGCGCACCGAGATCACGGCGTTCGCGATCCTTCTCGCGGTCGGGTTTTCCGCTGCAATTGGAATATTTTTCGGGTTTTACCCTGCGCGTAAGGCCTCCCGGCTACTGCCGATTGAAGCGCTGCGCTACGAATGAAAGCTTGAGCCGCAGTTTGCTTCGATAAGGCGCAGTCACAGCGCCTTTATCGCCTGCTTGTATCAGCGGCAATGCGCGAGCATCGCAGGATGCTTGCCCGCCTTGCGTCTCTCGTTCCGCGAACTATCGTCGCTTGCCTGGTATTCGGACTCGCGACAGACGCAGCAGCATCCAATTCATGGCTGGGCGCTTTCAGCGAAATGGATTTGCACCGTCGGCTGTGGATGGCGGCCATCGGCGGATTCAGTCTGGCGGTTGCATTTGCGATGCTCGCCTTCGAGCTGCGCTCGCGCCGGATTTCGATCGCACTGCGCCGCCTGACCGATCTCGCCGCAACCGTCGACGGCAGATTGCCTGAGGAAACACGCCGGCAGCGAGTAGCGACCGAGCTAACGCGACTGTCCGATGAGATCCTATATTCGTCGCAGCGCATGGGCCGCGAGAAACGCGAGCTGGCGAGCAAGGCCGCGGCGTGGGAAGCGATTTTCGCCGCGTCTCTCGAGGCGTCGATTGCGCTCGACAAGGCCGGCGCCATTACGCACATGAATCCGGCCGCCGAGAGGCTGTTGCGGGTGACGGCACAGGAAGTCATTGGCCAGCTTCTGGTGGACGTCATGCTGCCCCCAACGCATCGATTGCCAGACAACGCCAACTTTGCCGGCGATCTGGCGGGTGGCCGGGCGTCGGGACGGCGTCAGGAGTTGGTCGCGCAGCGGCACGACGGGCGGCAGTTTCCGCTTGAAGTGGCAGTGGCGGAGTTCAAGAACGGTACCGAGACAGGGTATATCGTCAGTGCGCGCGACATATCAGCACACCGCAGGCTGCGTGCAGAGCTCGCGCAGGCGCGCGAGATTGCGCCCGACGCGTCCGCGAAGTCGCCGCGCGGCGGTTACACGCTAGAAGAAATCTGCGGCGAGCCGATCCGACGCCTGGCAGCGCGCGCGCAGCGGAAGGGCCAGCGCTTCCGCTACGAAGATCTGGAGCTGCAGGGCTTGCCGCTGATTGGCAACGCAGCCCGGCTGCGGCGCGTGCTGGCCAATCTGATCGACAATTCATTGCAGGTGTGCGAGTCAGGCGAGTTGATTGTTCACCTGACGCTGATTCCGCTTGAGGACCAGGAGCTGCGGCTGTCGGGTTCGGTGACGGCGACTGGCATGACCGACGAGCAGGCAGCGATGATGATGCAACCGTACGTCGTGCAGCCGTTTTCAGGTACCGGCAGCGCGGTGACCGATCGCCGCATCGAATTTTTCGGAGCGCGTGTGATGGTTTCGCGCGCGGCCGGCGGGGGCGTGACGTTTCAGTTCAACCAGCGGTTTGAAGTCGATCTCTCGCGTGTGGTGATTGATCTTTCGGCGCCGGTACCGGCTGCTACGCCGTTGGTAAGTGCACCCGCCGCACGCACTCAGAACGCGCCGGTGCAGCAACACAATGACGGTGCCGACTTCAAGCGCGCCGCTGTGCGGTTGCGGAAGAACGCGCAAAAAACCAATCTCGGCGCGCTATGGGCCGAAGCGCATCGGCTCACTGGCGCATGGCAGCGGCACGCGGCCTCGTTGAATGGAAATGGCGATGCTGGACTAGTAAGCGCGTTGTCGCACGCGGCGCGCGGCGGTGATACCACTAGCGCCATATTGCTGGCGCGCCGCCTGGCTGACGTACTCGAGCGCGTCGCGGCACACTGACCACTTTGCATGCGTCAAGCTAACATCGCGCCCGATGGAATTCCTGATACTCGTCAAGGCGGCGATCCTGGGCATCGTCGAAGGCTTGACGGAGTTCCTGCCGATTTCGTCGACCGGACATCTGATCGTTGCCAGCTCGCTGCTGAACTTCACGGGCGAGAAAGTTTCGACGTTCGAGATCGCGATCCAAACCGGGGCGATGTTTGCGGTGATTTGGGAATACCGCGCGAAGTTGTCCGCAACTGTGGCTGGCATCGTTCGCGAGCGAGCCGCGCAGCGATTCGCATTGAACGTGGCGATTGCGTTTGCACCGGCGGTGATATTCGGGCTTGCGCTTGGCGGTTTCATCAAGGCGCAGTTGTTTCATCCAGTGCCCGTCGCACTGGCATTCGTGATTGGCGGGTTGATTATCCTGTGGGTCGAGCGCCGGCATCACCGGGCTTTCGGCGAGCGCGACCTGCTGGGCGTGCGAGTTTCGAGAGTCGAGTCGGTCGACGACATGTCGCCGCTTGACGCGCTGAAAGTAGGGCTCGTGCAATGCGCCGCGCTGATTCCCGGCACCAGTCGCTCGGGCGCGACCATCATCGGCGGCATGTTGTTCGGGTTGTCGCGTAAAGCGGCTACCGAGTTCAGCTTTTACCTGGCGATCCCGACGCTGATCGGCGCCGGCGCTTATTCGATGTGGAAACAGCGCGCACTCTTTGTCGGAGCCGACATACCGATATTCCTGGTCGGACTTGTCTTTGCGTTCGGCTCGGCGCTGATTTGCATTCGCTGGCTGATCCGTTATTTGTCGACGCATGATTTCACGGTCTTTGCCTGGTACCGGATCGCCTTCGGCGCCGTGATTTTGTGGACCGCGTACGCCGGTTGGGTCGATTGGGCGCGTTAATGGACGACGCCAACAAATGGCGTGCGATCGATATCGTGCTGGCCATTTTGGCCGCCGTGATCGTTGCTTACGGCGTGCTTGCGCTCGAGTGGTCGGTGTTCGTCGTGATCGCACTGTTCTGGCTTGAGAACGTGATCATCGGCGTCTTCAATGTCGCGAAGATGTTGATTAGCGGCGCCCGCAGCGGTTACACCGCCAGCATGATCGCGGCTCTGGCGCTGGCGGCGTTTTTCACCGTGCACTACGGGATGTTCACCGCCGTGCACGGAGTTTTCGTCGTTGGATTGTTCGGCGAGCCGGAGCTTGGACGTTCGGTTAACGGATTGTTCGCGCCGCTGGCGCGCATGATCGGCTATCTGCTGGCGGATCGCGATGGATGGCTGGCCGCCGTACTGATCACGGTGTTGCAGGGTGCGGCATTCTTTCGCTGGCTCGGCACCGCCAGCCATCATGTCGCCACGCTTCCGGCGTTGATGTTTGCGCCCTACGGCCGCATTGTCATTCTTCACATCACGATCATTGTTAGCGGTGTTCTGGTCATTGCGCTGAAGGCGCCAGTGCTGGGGGCGTTGCTGCTGGTCGGGTTGAAGCTGATATTCGATCTGAAGACGGCAACGGCGATCGGCCGTCCGAGTACACCGCACGCGATGGCCTTCGGTCGTTTCGATGTCTTCGCGGAAGACGATGCAAGACGCCCGTGACGAGGTGCAGGAGCTGTGCGCTCTGCTGCGCTCGCGCTTTCCGATCATTCTGATCGAATCGCACGAGGAGCCGCGCATTCTCGAGCTGCTCGCCAAGGCGGCGAATCTCGAAAGCCAGGTGCTGATGACGTGGAGCATCACGTGCGGCATCCGCCGCCACGGCCGCGAGGAAGCGATTTATCAGACGAACGATCTGCTGGACGTGTTGAAGCACATCGACAAGACCGCGCAGAACGGCATTTACGTACTGTGTGACGCGCATCCGGGGTTCAAGGACCCGATCTCGATGCGACTGATCCGCGAGATAGCGCTGTCGCACTCGAAGACCGCGCGCACGCTCGTATTCATCAGTCCACGCCTCGAAGAGCTGCCGTCCGAGGTGCTGCGCCTGTCCGCGCACTTTCATCCGCGGCTGCCTGACCGCGATGCGATTCGCACGCTGGTCAACGAAGAGGCCAAGCGCTACGAGAATCAGACCGGCGAGCGGCCGCGTGGCGACAAGCACGCTCTCGAGATGCTGATCATGCATCTGCTCGGCATGGAGCAGGACGATGTTCGGCGGCTGGTGCGCCAAGCGCTGCGCGATGACGGCGCGATTAGTCAGGACGATGTGCGCCGGGTGCTCGCGACCAAATACGAAGCGCTGGGCGGCGCCGCGTCGCTCGCGTACGAAGAAAGCAAAGTCAAGTTCGATTCCGTCGGCGGCTTGGCGCGGCTCAAGCACTGGATATCGTTACGGCGTAAGCCGTTTCTCGATCCAAGCGCCGCGAATGTCGATCGGCCGAAGGGCATCGTATTGCTAGGCGTACAAGGCGGCGGCAAAAGTCTGGCGGCGCGCGCGGTTGCGGGCGAATGGGGCGTCCCGTTGATGCGGCTCGACTTTGGCGCGCTGTACAACAAATATTATGGCGAGACCGAGCGCAACCTGCGCAATGCGTTCGCTGCTGCCGAGGCGATGTCGCCGTGCGTCTTATGGATCGATGAGATCGAAAAGGGAATCTCGGTCGACAGCGGTGACGGCGACGGCGGCGTATCGCGCCGCGTGCTCGGCAGCTTGCTGACCTGGATGTCGGAGCGGTCCGAGCCCGTTTTCATCGTTGCCACGTCAAACGACATTTCTCAGCTTCCGCCCGAACTTATCCGCAAAGGGCGCTTTGATGAGATCTTCTTCGTCGACTTTCCAAATGATTTAGCGCGCATGCAGATCGCGACGATTCATCTAAAGAAGCGTAACTACGACCCGGCACAGTTCGACGTCGCCGGCCTCGCGAAGCTCGCTGATGGTTATTCGGGTGCTGAGATCGAGCAGGCGATCGTTTCAGCGTCGTTCGAAGCGCGCGCGCGCAACGAAGCGCTGCGGCCGGCCGACATTCTGGCGGAGATCGAGCGCACGCGGCCGTTGTCGGTCGTCATGGCCGAAAGGATCGACGAGCTTCGCGCATGGGCGGCCGATCGCGCCGTGTTTGCCGACGAAGAGCCGGCCGCGTCAGGCCCGGGTGAAAATTAGGTCGTAAGTCGCGTGGCCGAGCCGATCTCCACGTGCGTGGAACTTTGTGACCGGGCGCGCGCATAACGGATTTTCCGGCGTCGACGCGTAGGTCGCGTGCAGGTTAATGAGCCGCGGCTCTGCGTTGAAGACTTGAAGTGTTTGCTCTGCGTAATCCTGCCAATCGGTGGCGCAATGCAGGTAGCCGCCAGCCGCGAGCTTGCTCGCGAGGGTGTGCACAAATTCGGATTTCAGCAGGCGGCGCTTGTGATGCCGCTTTTTCGGCCACGGATCGGGAAAGAAAACGTGAGTGCCGGCCAACGAGCCCGGCGCAATCATGTCGCGCACGACTTCAACCGCGTCGTGATGCACGATGCGTACGTTGGTGACGCCATGTTCCTCCACGCTCTTGAGCAACGCGCCAACGCCGGCAGCGAACACCTCAACGCCGAGGAAG
The DNA here is from genome assembly GCA_035536515.1 of Burkholderiaceae bacterium. Lineage (GTDB taxonomy): Bacteria > Pseudomonadota > Gammaproteobacteria > Burkholderiales > Burkholderiaceae_F > JACCZX01. The sequence continues at coordinate 9,063 of DATLOA010000108.1, forward strand.
TTGACGTCGGGTCGCGACCTCGCTATCGCCACCGTGGTCTCACCCATGCC
>DATLOA010000109.1:0-4736 GCA_035536515.1 Burkholderiaceae bacterium
CAACGAAGAGCTCGAAGTTGGCGTGCGTTGCATCGCTGCTGGAATACGCGACGATTCGGGGCGGCTGGTCGCAGGCTTGTCGGTGTCGGCGCCGGCCGAACGGATGCAGGACGACTGGATCGCCGAGCTGCTGCAAACGGCAGGCAGAATTTCGTCAGGACTTGGATTCGTCAATCAGTCGGGCGAGGCACCACCCGCCTGATTGCGCAAAGCGCACTTACATCGCGCGGCGCGAGGAGTCGACGGCAGGTTTCGACAACTTCGAGGCGCGGGGTGCTTCGAGAAAATCTCGTATGCGTTGGGCGTCGCCAAGGCGGGAATATTTTCCAACGGAATCGAGAAACACCATGACCACACGCTTGCCCTCGATGACTGCCTGCATCACCAGGCAGCGGCCGGCGGCCGAGATATAACCGGTCTTTTGCAGCCCGATATCCCACTCGGGGTTGTCGGTCAGCCGATTGGTGTTGCGATAACTGACTGTGCGGTTGCCGACCGGCAACGCCAGCTCCCCGCTGACCGAATATTCGCGGATCACATCGTGTTCATAGGCGGCTTTGACGAGGCGCACCAGATCGCTAGCGCTCGATCGGTTCTCGGGCGATAGGCCAGTAGGATCGGCAAAGTGCGTGTCGTTCATTCCGAGCAGTCGCGCCTTGGCGTTCATAGCTTCGACAAAGCGTGAAAGCCCGCCGGGATACGTGCGGCCCAAAAGCTGTGCAGCGCGATTCTCACTCGACATCAGCGCCAAATGCAGCGCTGTGCCGCGGGTCATCTCAAAGCCGGGACGCAGATTGGAACGGATACGTGCCCGAACCAATTCGTCCTGGGACACCTGCAGTTCTTCCGCGAGCGGCAAGTTCGAATCGAGCGTCACCAACGCTGTCATCAGCTTGGTTACCGATGCGATGGGAAGCACAGCGTGCTTGTTCTTCTCAAACAGCACCTCGTTGGTGTCCTGATCAACGACCAACGCCACCGATGACCTTAAATCGAGCGGATCGTCACCGCGGTGCAAGCCAGCCAGATGGCCCTCGGACGGAGCAAGGATGCGCGCAATCAGCGACTTTTTGCGAGTTGATTTGATCGGGGTGCGGCCTGCGGGAATGGTGCCGCGCACCCGGGCTTGCGCCTTCGCCTTGGTAATCGTCTTCGCGGCCTGCGAGTTGCTGCTCGCAGCTGCGTTGGCTTCGTGCATCCCCGCCGATGCGACGAGCATGCAACTTCCGATCACCAGGGTGACGATAGAACGCAACTCAGGTTCTCCGCTTCGAACAAAGGTTCTAAAAATTTGGGAAGTTGAAACGACTTCCCAAACCAAAGCAGACCACGAATCGATCTCGGCCTACCACCTCTTAATCGGCGTAAATACCGGCCTTCTTGATGACCGGCCCCCACTTTTCGATCTCACTTTTCAGATGAGACGCCAATGCGGCAGGGGTGATCTGGTCGGCCGGATAAACGGTCGCGCCGAGCTCTGCCATCCGCGCACGAAAGCCCGGGTCTTTGGCTCCGTCCTGCATAGCGGCGACGAGCTTGTCGACGGCCGCCTTCGGAGTGCCCTTGGGTGCGTAGACGGCGTGCCAGATGCCGACCTCGAAGCCTTTCAAGCCGCCTTCCTGCATCGTCGGCAGATCCGGCAGCGTTGGCACGCGCTTAGCGCTGGTAACGGCGTACGCCTTGACCGAATTGGCCTTGATCTGCCCGGTGGTATTGGTGGTTTGATCGCACAGGAAATCAACCTGCTTGCCGAGGATCGCATTCATCGCGTCGGCCGTGCCTTTGAAGGGCACCGTGGTCACGTCAGCTTCGATCGCGCTTTGAAACATCAGACCGCACAGATGCGAAGCTGCGCCGAGCCCCGCGTTCGCGAGATTCAGCTTCGCCTTGTTGGCCTTAACGTAGGCAACAAACTCGCGAAAATCCTTGGCCGGAAAATCCGAGCGCGCAATCATGGTCATCGGTACATCGACGATCAAGCCGATCATCTCGAAATCAGTCTGCGGGTTGTATGCCAGCTTGCGATACAGCGCGGGAGCGGTAGACATGCCTATGTGATGCAGCAGCACGGTGTAGCCGTCGGGCTGCGCGTTCTTTACGCGGGTCGCACCCACCGTGCCGCCGGCGCCGCCGACGTTTTCGACCACAACGCTTTGGCCCAGCGACTTAGTCATTGCCTGGCCCAGCGAGCGCGCCACGGTATCGGTGGGCCCGCCGGCGGTAAACGGCACCACGACCGTCACCGGCTTGGTGGGATAGCCCTGTGCAGCGACCACGCCGGCGGCGGAAAGTAACGCAAACGCAGCCAGCGGCCGCAGTATCTTGATCATCATGTCTCCGTTCTTGAATCGGGTTCCGGCGTCGCCGCTTCTTGTGTGCGGCTGTAGCCGATCAGCGCGCTGATTCTAACCGCGCTTTTGCGGTTAATGGTGCGTTTTCGCTTCGATCACCATCAGGATTAACACTTCCAGGACCGCTACTTAGCGCAAATAGTTCACGCAAATTCATACGCATCAGCGGTACATGCAATCGCGCGTCAGTAGGTATGGGCTGCGCTTGGTTGCGGCTGGTTGCGCCTGGCGCGAGCTCGGCAGCTGATGGATCGATTTGGTGCTGGCCCTGTGCTGATTACACCGCCGCCGCGATCGCCTTGCCCAGATCGGCGGTCCCTGCTTCGCCACCAATGTCGCGGGTCAGCGGTGCGTGCTTAGGACCGGCAGCCAGGGTCGACTGGATGGCAGCCAATACTGCCTCTCCCGCCTCCCTGTGGCCCAGCCAGTCAAGCATCATTGAGGCGCTCCAGATTTGCCCGATTGGATTCGAAATTCCCTGCCCTGCGATGTCGGGCGCGGAGCCGTGCACGGGCTCGAACAGCGACGGCGCGGAGCGGTCCGGATTCAGGTTCGCCGAAGGGGCAATGCCAATCGTGCCGGTGCATGCGGGGCCAAGGTCCGACAGGATGTCGCCGAACAGATTCGACGCGACGACGACGTCGAACCAATCCGGGTTGCGGACAAACTGCGCTGTCAAAATGTCGATGTGAAACTTGTCGAGCCGCACGTCAGGATGCTGCTTACCCATTTCCTCGACGCGCTCGTCCCAGTACGGCATCGTGATCGAAATGCCGTTGCTCTTAGTGGCCGACGTGAGATGCTTCTTCGGGCGCTTCGTCGCAAGGTCGAACGCAAAACGCAGCACGCGGTCGACGCCGTGCCGCGTCATCACCGTTTCCTGCACGACGAATTCGCGCGGGGTGCCTTCGAACATCCTTCCGCCAATCGACGAATACTCGCCCTCCGTATTCTCGCGAACGACAACAAAATCGATCGCCTCGGGTGGCCACGGATTGCCGTTGCGATCTACCAGCGGCGATCGAATCCCCGGCATCTGCTTACACGGGCGCAGATTGACGTACTGATCAAATTCGCGCCGGAACTTGATCAGCGAGCCCCACAGCGAAACGTGGTCCGGCACTGTCGCCGGCCATCCGCATGCGCCGAAAAAAATCGCATCCGCGCCTTCGAGCCGAGCCTTCCAATCGGGCGGCATCATGTCGCCATGCTTTGCGTAGTAGTCGCAGCTCGCAAAGTCGTGATGCTCGAAAGCAAGATCGATCGAGAACCGCCGGGCTGCGGCGTCGAGCGCCCGCAATCCTTCGGGCACCGTTTCCTTTCCGATGCCGTCGCCCGCGATCACTGCAATCGTCTGCTTCATCAGTTCTCCAGAAACCTCGTAAATCCGGACACCGGCTCGCGCTCGGTCACCAACTTGTTTTCGATTTTCGACATGTCAGCGTAACCAAGCGACATGCCGCACACGACCATCTCGGTCTCAGGCAGCTCGAGCTCGCGCGCGATCACGCGGTGAAACTGCGTAAACGCTGCCTGCGGACACGTATCGAGCCCGCGTGCGCGTGCGGCCACCATCACGTTCTGCAAAAACATGCCGAAGTCGAGCCAGCTGCCCTGCTCCAGAATGCGATCTATGGTGAAGATGATGCCTACCGGTGCATCGAAAAACACATAGTTGCGCCCATGCTGCGCATGCATCTTGGCTTTGTCTTCGCGGCCGATATCGAGCAGCCCGTACAAATCCCAGCCGATCTTGCGCCTGCGCGCCAGGTAGGGATCGACCCACTTCGTCGGGTAGTACGCGTACTCCTCGGTGTGCTGCTTGCGCTGCTCTGGGTCGTTATAAACCGCAAGGATCGCGTCGCTAAGACGCTGCTTTGCTGCGCCCATCAGCACCGTCGCCCGCCACGGTTGTGTGTTGGTACCCGACGGTGCCCGCGCGGCCAGCGCGAGAATCTGCTCGACGGTTTCGCGCGCTACCGGTGTCGGCAGAAACGCGCGCACCGATTGTCGCGTCGCAATCGCGTGGTCGACGATCGCAGGATTGCCAATAACGCCCCGGTTCCCTGGCGCGTCGTTCATGTCTCGATCCGTTGCAGCTGAGCGCGCAACTGCACCGGCAGCGGCACCGGCTTGCGAGTGTTGCGATCGACGTAAACGTGGACGAAGTGGCCCTGTGCGCTGGCGGCTTGCGCACCTTCCGCAAAGACTGCAATTTCGTAGCGCACGCTCGAAGTTCCGATGCGCCCCACTCTGAGCCCCGCTTCGACCGCTTGCGGAAATGCAAGCGGCGATAGATATCGACACTGCGTTTCGACAACGAAGCCGACCACGCTGCCGCCCTGCGGGTCGAGCACGCCGGAGCGCATTAGAAAATCATTGACC
>DATLOA010000110.1:0-6025 GCA_035536515.1 Burkholderiaceae bacterium
CCAGCGACTCGTTGGCCGCTCGGTAGCGAATCAAATCGGCGATGGTGCCGATGCGCAAACCGTGCGCGGCAGCAAACGGCAGCAAATCCGGCAAACGCGCCATCGTGCCGTCGTCGTTCATCACTTCGCACAGCACCGCCGAGGGATTTAGCCCGGCCAATCGCGCCAGATCGCAGCACGCTTCGGTGTGACCGGCGCGCATCAGCACGCCGCCGGGTGCAGCGACCAACGGAAACACATGGCCGGGTTGCACCAGGTCAGACGGCTTCGCATTCGGGCGCGTCGCCACCCGGATCGTGTGAGCGCGGTCGGCCGCCGAAATCCCGGTGCTGATACCGTCGGCGGCCTCGATTGCGATCGTAAAATTCGTTCCGTGAACGGTTCGGTTGTTGGCGGTCATTGGCGCCAGTTGCAGCTGCGCCGCGTGCTCGGCGGTGATCGGCATGCACACGAGGCCCCGCCCGTTTTTGGCGAGAAAGTTGATTTTCTCGGGCGTAACGAAATCCGCCGCAAAAATCAGATCGCCTTCGTTTTCGCGGTCTTCGTCGTCGACCAGAACGACAATATGGCCGCGCCGGAATTCCTCGATCAACTCGGTGGTTGTCGCAAGGCGACCCGGCGGTTTGGCAGAGTTGGGAACGGCTGACAGCATGACGGTGTGCGCTGTGTAAGCGGCTGCGCAGTTTATGCGCTTCCGCCCCGAAGCGACAGTATCCGCTCGACATAGCGCGCGATCAGATCAACTTCGATATTGACGCGACTACCCGCTCGAAGCGATCTCAATGTCGTCGCTCGATACGTATGCGGAATGACATTGACGCCAAACTCGCAGCCACGCGAACTGTCGACTACGCGATTGACCGTCAGGCTGACGCCGTCGATCGCGACCGAGCCCTTGGCCGCGAAGTACTTCGATAACTCGGCGGGCACACGCACGACCAGATGCCACGACTCCTGCGCTGGCGTCATTGACACCACGTCGCCGACGCCGTCGACGTGGCCTGTCATCAGATGCCCACCGAGCGCATCTCCGAGCCGCATCGCAGCTTCGATGTTCACCTCGCCGATTGCATCGAGCCCAGCGGTGCGCACCAGGCTCTCCTTCGAAGCGTCAACGTCAAAGACAGCGCCATTAATCTGCACCGCTGTCATGCAGGCACCAGCAATCGCAATGCTGTCGCCGACGGCAACCTTGAACCCGGACACATTCCGAGCATCGACCGTCAGCCGGACCCCGCCGTCAACCGCTAATGGAGCAACTTCCGCAATGCATCCGACGCCTTGAACAATCCCGGTGAACATTAGTGCATCACGCGCGCGACGAGGCGGATGTCATCGCCGATCTGCGCGACTTCGCGAAATTTCAGGCGCCGTGCATGGGCGAGATCGACTAACGCGGGCAGATGCAGCATGCCTTGCGCCTCGCCCAGCAGGCTCGGTGCAAAGTACACCAGCAGCTCATCGGCCAGCCCCGCATTGACGATCGACCCATTGAGCTTGTACCCCGCTTCCACGTGCACCTCGTTGATGCTGCGCGCGGCAAGCGCCTTCATCAGTGCTTTCAAATCGACCTTGCCGCGATCGCCGGGCAGATGCATGATTTCGGCGCCACGCTGCGCCAGCGCCGCCTCGGCGGCCGGCTTCTTGACTGCGCACGCGACGAGCACGTGCCCTTCCCCGTCAAAGATGTGTGCGGCCGGGTCGACCTCAAGCTTGCTATCGATCAATACGCGCAACGGCTGGCGCGACGTTTCTATCAGTCTGACGTTAAGCTGCGGGTTGTCGGTCTGAACCGTCCCGATACCGGTCAACAGCGCGCACGCACGCGCCCGCCATGCGTGCCCGTCGCGTCGTGCGTCTTCGGACGTGATCCATTGCGAAACACCGTTTGCGAGCGCGGTTTTGCCGTCCAGACTCGCGGCGATCTTCAAGCGTACCCAGGGCACACCGCGCGTCATCCGCGAAAAAAAACCGGCGTTCACGTCAGCGGCTTCCTGCTCCAGGAGACCGCATCGGACGTCGACACCACCGTTACGCAGCATCTCCAGCCCGCGGCCCGAGACTGCCGGGTTGGGATCTTCGACTGCGGCGATGACTCGTGCCACCTTGGCTTCCGACAAAGCCGTTGCGCACGGCGGTGTGCGGCCGAAGTGACTGCAAGGCTCGAGCGAGACGTAGACGGTGGAACCGCGCACGTCATGTCCGTTGCGACGCGAGTCCAAAATAGCTTCGACTTCCGCGTGATTCGAGCCCGGCGGCTGCGTATACCCCTCACCGAGCACACGCGCGTCACGCACGATCACGCAGCCGACGCGCGGATTCGGCGTGGCGTGATACGCCGAACGCTGCGCGAGCGTCAGCGCGCGCAACATAAATTCGCGATCGGATTCCGAATACATTCGTACAAAGTGTACGCAGCCGGGATGCGCTGTTTGTGTACGCGAGCCTTAGGCCGGCACCTGCACTCGACGCTAGCCGAATGCGCGCCGCTCGTTGAACCAGACTTCAAGCCGTTTAGCGGCGCCTTGCGCGTTTTGCCGGCCGCCCTGGCCGTACCTCGCGCACGACCTCCGCAAACTCGTCGACGTCCTCGAAGCTGCGATACACCGACGCAAAGCGGATATACGCCACCTTGTCGAGCCGCTTCAATTCGCGCATCACGAGCTCGCCGACTTTCTCGCTTTTCAGCTCGCGCTGGGCGGAGGACAGCAGTTTGTCTTCGATACGCGCAATCGCTTCATCGACGGCCTCCCTCGGTACCGGGCGCTTGCGCATTGACAGCTGCATCGAAGCCCGCAGCTTGTCGCGGTCATAGTCGGCGCGCCCGCCGCCGCGCTTGATAATGGTCGGCATTACAAGCTCGACTCGCTCATAGGTGGTGAAGCGCTTCTCGCACGACAAACATTTGCGCCGCCGCCGAATCGTCGCGCCTTCCTCCGACGCACGCGAGTCGATCACCTGCGTATCAGCGTTCTGGCAAAACGGACATTTCACACGCTAACCGTACACCGGAAACCGCTGCGTCAGGTCAGCAACCTCGCGCTTGACGCGCTCGTTCGTTGCAGCGTCGCCCGGCTTGTCGAGAATGTCGGCAATCAGGTGCGCCGTTTTCTCAGCCTCGGCCGCACCGAAGCCGCGCGTGGTAATCGCGGGCGAGCCCAGACGGATGCCGCTGGTCACCATGGGCTTTTGCGGATCCTTCGGAATAGCATTCTTGTTGATAGTGATGTGAACGTTGCCCAGCAGCGCTTCGGCATCTTTGCCGGTGATGTTCTTAGCACGCAGGTCGACCAGCATCAGATGGCTCTCGGTGCGACCGGAGACGATGCGCATGCCGCGCTTGACCAGCGTTTCGGCCATCACGCGCGCATTGGTCATCACGTGTTTCTGATATGCCTTGAACTCGGGCGCCAGCGCCTCCTTAAACGCAACCGCCTTGGCCGCGATCACGTGCATCAGCGGGCCACCCTGCAGGCCTGGGAACACGGCCGAATTGATCGCCTTTTCGAGCGCAGGCTTCATCAGGATCAAGCCGCCGCGCGGGCCACGCAGTGTCTTATGCGTGGTCGACGTAATCACATCGGCGTGCGGGATCGGGCTTGGATACTCGCCCGCCGCGATCAGTCCCGCGTAGTGCGCCATGTCCACCATCAGATACGCGCCTGTTTCGCGTGCAACGCTCGCGAAGCGCTCGAAGTCGATCCGCAGCGAGTACGCCGAAGCCCCCGCGATAATCAGCTTGGGCGTGTGCTGCTGCGCCAACGTGCGCAACGCCTCGTAGTCGATCTCCTCACGCTCGTCGAGTCCATAGCTGACGACCTTGAACCATTTGCCGCTGATATTGAGGGGCATGCCGTGCGTAAGGTGGCCACCTTCGGCGAGGCTCATCCCCATGATGGTGTCGCCAGGGGTCAGCAACGCCAGGAACACCGCTTCGTTCGCCTGCGCGCCGGAGTGCGGCTGAACATTCGCTGCGATCTCGACGCCAGGTACAGCAAACAATTGCTTCAATCGCTCGATCGCCAGCGTTTCGACAATGTCGACGTATTCGCAGCCGCCGTAATAGCGCTTGCCTGGATAACCTTCGGCATACTTGTTCGTCAGCTGGCTCCCCTGCGCCGCGAGCACTGCCGGACTCGCGTAGTTCTCCGAAGCAATCAGCTCGATATGCTGCTCCTGCCGCAGGTGCTCGTTCTCGATAGCCGACCAAATGTCGGGGTCGGTGCGCTGCACCGCACTTGCCTTGCCATTGAACATAGATCCTCGTTCCGCTTCAGTTAAACCGGCAGTTCATCACGCGATTCCTGCAGATGCGAGACGTCGCCCCAGAGGTCGATTGAAAGTGCGATGGGCGTGGCGGACGCGTAAGCCGTCAGACGATTGACCGCGGCGTTCAACATCTGATGTTCGCGCGGTGCGTGCCACTCGAGCGCGCGCGCGGCACGGTAAACGACGTCGAGAACTCCGCCGTGCGACACCAGTACGACAGTCTGTCCCGCATGGCGCGCGCCCAGGTCCTTCACCGCCGCCATCACGCGATCGATCAACTGCTGTCCGGTTTCGCCGCCTTCCGGGCGCCATGCCGGATCGCGTTCGCGCCATTTTCTGAATTCTTCCGGAAAGCGCGCAGCAATTTCATCCAGCGTGTGTCCCTCAAAAACGCCGAACGCTCGCTCGCGCAATCTTGGCTCGCTGATAACTTCAACGCCAAGCCGAGCAGCGAGCGGCGCGGCCGTTAGCCACGCCCGCGACTGCGCGCTTGAGTACACCGCATCGATCGGTTCGCTGGCCAGGCATTCGGACAAACGTGCGGCCTGGAACATGCCAAGCGGTGAGAGCGGAATATCGAGCTGCCCCTGAATGCGGTGCTCCGCATTCCACGCAGTCTCGCCGTGCCTAATTAACAGCAGCTGAGTCTTCATCGACCGTCAGGCCAGCCGCGGATTGAGCGTGTAGGTACCCGTTAACTGCGCTTTCGCGAGGACGTGACCCTTGATCGCGTCAAGCACCTCGGGCGCGCCGAACTTGCCTTCGAGCGGCACCCGCGCGACATCGAGCGCGTACAAGGTGAATACATAGCGATGCACGATTGCATCGTTCCACGGTGGGCACGGTCCGTCGTACCCGAAGTAATCGCCGTTCATATCGTGATCGTTGGCAAACCATTCGGTGTATCCATTGATACCCTGCCGCGTGTTGTTCGGCGCAACAGGCCCGTTCTTGCCGCGCGGTTTCACTTCCTTCGAATAGCTGCCCGCTTCGATCAAGCGCTGCGTCGGCGGGATGTCAACCAGCACCCAGTGATAAAAATCGACGCGCAGCAACGATGACGGTATCTCACGGTCTTCCTTGAAGAGATCGTCGGGCTTGCTCGGCACGTCGGGGTCGTGGCAGATCAGGGCAAACGACTTGGTGCCCGGCGGTACATCGCCCCACGCGAGGTGCGGATTCTGGTTGGCGGACAGCGTTGCGTGCTTGGCCGGATCAGTCTTGCAGAACGCAAATTCGATCGGAATCGGCTTACCGTCTTCGAGTGAATCACTGGTTAGTTTCATCGGTTTTCCCTGCATGCTGCCGAAGCTTATATTGACGGTGATCATAGCGACGGAAAGTCGGAAGCATGGCCAGCGACACAACAGCGGCACGCGGCGAAGAGTTCCGCGACGATCTGCGCGGCACCGCGGCAGGTCCGGCGCAATCGCCCGTCGCGCAAGTGCGCCGGCTGCTGCCGCCCGCGACGCTGGCCGATCTGACGCGGTTGTCCGCGTGGCGCTCCACCCTCGCGGTAGCAACAACGCTGGGCACGCTCGCGCTCGTACTCGGTGTCGCGTGGACGTATTTCACGTGGTGGATTGTGTTGCCCGCCGTGGTGCTGATCGGCACTCAGCAGCACGCGTTGTTCGTGCTGGCGCACGACGCGGCGCACTATCGCCTGTACGGAACGCGGTGGCTCAACGATGCGATCGGGCGCTTCGTCGGAACCATCGGCGGCGTCTCGATGATGAGCTATCGCGTCATCCATCGG
>DATLOA010000111.1:0-7764 GCA_035536515.1 Burkholderiaceae bacterium
GGCCGTTTAGGGTCGCGCAGCGCTTTCGATAGCGCGTCGATCTCGGCCGACAGCAGCGGTCCCGCGCACGCCTGCTTTGCAAACTTCGCAATGCCCACGGTGGACGCTTCAGCGCGATGCGCAGTGCCGAACGCATCGTTCACGTACACGTCGCACAGCGCCGCCATCTTCTTCGCTAACTCGTCACTGTTCTTTTTCTCGCCCGGGTTGAACCGAGTGTTCTCGAGCAGGACCACCCGGCCGGGAGAGTCGCTGACGCCGTCGGTCCAGTTACGCACCAGCGGGACTTCGAATCCCAGGACATCGCCGAGCCGGCGCGCAACCGGTACCAGCGAAAATTTCGCGTCAAACTCCCCCTCAACAGGCCGTCCCAAATGAGATGCGACCATTACCGCCGCGCCCGCGTTTAACGCCGCTCGAATTGCGGGCACCGACGCGCGAATGCGTGTGTCTTCAGTGACGTTGCCAGCGTCGTCCTGCGGAACATTCAAATCGGAGCGAATGAACACGCGACGCCCGGCCAACTGCCCATCCGCAATCAGCCGATCAAGAGTATTAACGCGCATTAAAGGTCGGAAAAGCCGCCAAGCCCGCGCGCGGCTCGAGAAACGTCGAATCAAGATCTGGAGTTGGGCATTATACGAACGGTGAAACCTATCTCGTTCTCGCGCGCAGAAATCGTTGCGATCGCATTCGGGCTGTTGATGTTGGTGTTGCAAGCCATTCCAGATCTCGGACCGCTCGAATACCGGAATACGAATGCCGTGGCCGAACCGTGGCGCTGGCTAACCGCTCATTTCGTTCATGTGAACTGGCAGCACGCGTTGATCAACGCGGTCGCACTGTGGGTCGTAGCGCGATTATTTGCGCCGGATCTGAATACACCCCGGCAATTGTGGGCGTTGCTGGCAGCGGCAGTCGCCGTCAGCGCGGGCCTCGCGACGTTCTATCCGACGATTGATCCGTACCGGGGCCTATCCGGTGCCTTGCATGGGTTGTTCTTTGCCGGCTCAGCGTTGTGGCTAATCAAAGCGCGTCCGCGCCGGTTTCGCGAGCTTTGGTTACCGGCGGCGCTGTTCTTCGGCGGCTGGATAAAAGTCGTTCTGGAACAGCCGGGCGACGCGACGACCCCATACGCCGAGTGGCTCGGCGCGGGAGTGGTACCGCAGGCGCACCTGTTCGGCGCGGCCTGCGGCACGGTTCTCGGCCTACTGTTTGCGATAAGCGACGCGAACGCGAGCCGCCAGCAACAGCGCCGATAGCAGTACCAACTGCCAGAGCGGCACTGCGCCACCCTTCGAGGGCGAATTGGACGCCGCACTCTGCACTGTCACCGTAGCAGAGCTCGTCGTGGTACCAAATGAGTTGGTCATCACGACTGCGTACGCCACGTTATTGTCGGTCGCCGCGAGCGCAGGAGTTGTATACGACGGGCCCGTGGCGCCTGCGATATTGACGCCGGCCCTCGTCCACTGATAGCTCACCACACCGATCGCCTCGATCGTGAACGACGCGGTCGCACCGACGGCAACGGTGGCGGCTCTGGGTGCCGTCACTATTACCGGCGGCCCGGCGGCCTGCAGCGCTCGTGTGGCGTCAAGCAGGCCGATGCCGCACTGGCCGTCTCTGTTCCGCCCTGGAGCGCAAAAAGTTAAATCCGGATGCGGGCGAGCGCTTGTCATGATCGCACTCTTGATTTGGGCTGGCGTCGCGTTCGGTGCTCTCGTCTTAATCAATGCGGCTACACCTGCAACTTGCGCGGCAGCCAGGCTAGTTCCTGTCCGATTAATGATGGCCGAACCGGCCGGAATGCCGCCGGGCGCTGTTGACCAGATGTAAAAACCGGCCCAGGTGGGATCGTCGATCGGCCCAAGAGCGCCGAGTGATGACGGCGAGCCACCGCCGGGTGCGCTGATCGACGGATTAGGTCCTGCGCCGCCATTCGGGCCAATGTTTGCTTCTGATGCGCTTTCGCCATTGATCGAATGGGACGTCACCGCGATGACGCCATTGCAGTTCGAAGGCGAACTCAGGCTCAACTCGCCGTGATTTCCAGTTGGAGCAACGATGGTCGAACCCGCGTTGATGGCATCGTCGATCGCGGTTTGCAGTGTCGGCCCGCAAGCGACGCCTGGCGCAGTTCCCGCGCCGATGTAAATCACCTTGGCCACATTCGCCGCCGGGTTCGCCGGCACGCCCGCGACGCTCAGGCCTGCCGCCCAGCGAATCGCGTCGGCCATGTCAACCATCGAACCGCCGCATTTGCCAAGCGCTCGCACTGGAAGAACCTTGACGTTCCAGGCGATACCGGCAACTCCATATGAGTTGTTGGAGTTTGCTGCCGCTATGCCCGCGGTCAAAGTGCCGTGGAAACTGTCGGGAGAATTCACATTGGGTTCGGTTCCGTTGTCATCGCACTCAGCAAACGCATCCTTTTCAGCGGCCGAGACTGCATCGCCCGGATCTGTCGGATCATTTTCACGCCCGTCACCGTCATTGGCGCGAAACGGCGCCGGCAGACCGCCCTGAATCATGTCGAGTGAGACAAAGTCATAACCGGGCAGGAAGCGGCCCTGCGCGCCGGGTGCGTACGCCGGAGTTGCAAGTCCATTCAAGTCAAGGTGATTGTCGATGCCGGTATCAATGATCGCCACAACGACCGTGTTCGATCCCATCGTTACATCCCACGCGGTGGGCAAATTGGCGCCGCCGGCCGCGAGCGCAGTCTTCGCAGGGACGGGTGGCGTAACTGCTACCGCGCCGGTGTACATCGAGGTCGGCACAAATAGATTCCATTGACGCCCGTTGAAGTCCGTGTCGGTGGGTGTGGCAAACGGCTTCGTACTTCGATCCGGCTCGGCGTACAGCACCGCCGGATCGCTCGCCAACCGGGCAGCCGCGGCCGTTGCTTCGGATAACCGCATCGGAGCGTTGAGCGAGATCAAAGAAGTGCTATCGCTCATTGGACGAACTGCCTTAACCCCGAGGCCTGCCATGTTCGACAGCGACCGCACATACGGCCCGCTTTGCGCCTGCGCCAGTTGTGGGCCTGTTTCCCGAAGCTTGACTATCAGCGTAGACACCATTTCTTCACGCCGCACCGCGGTGGCTGGCACGCCCATCAGCGAAGCCTTCTTGGCCGTGATCCTGACCGAGGATTGCGCAGCCGCATCCGGCCACGCGAGGCCGATGCTCGCAATCGCCGCAGCTACAGCCGTCAAACACGCTGCACTAAGAAAAATTTGGGGACGCAACACGGTAGTTCCTCTCGCAAAGTTCGAGCGATCGCAGGTCTCAGATATTGACTGCGTGCAACGCGCGCAATCGCTCGATTAACACCGAAATCCGGTGCGCTTGCGAGCGAGTACTCAAGTGAAATGAGCTTACGTGAAGAGCGCGTTAAAGAGACTCACCTGTCGGTCAGCCAAAAGGCGTAACGCCTCACGGCAAACAACTGCTGAGAAGGCAACAGCCGCGGCGCGCGCTATTGGAGCGTGGCCGCGGATTGCTTAACTTACTGGGGCCGAGCACCCGTGCGGATGCGGGTAGTGATCGACAAAGCGGCCAGCAGCAACAGCTGCCAGAAAGGAAGTGCGCCACCTCCTCCACCGCCGCCGGTAGGCGGAGGAGAACCACCAGGAGGCGGCGGTGCGGGCTGCACGGAAACAGTCAGCGTTGCCGCTAAGCTCGTTCCTGAGCCCACAGTGTTGGTCACCACCACTGAATACATGCTTCCATTGTCAGCCGCGACTGTCAAAGTTGGCGTTGTATAGGACGCCGATGTCGCACCTGGTATCGGAATACCGTTACGGCGCCATTGGTACGTAAGAGGATTCGCTCCGGTTGCGTCGACTGAAAACGTTGCGGTTTGGCCTTCAAATGCTGAAGTATTCTGCGGTTGCGCGAGAACAACCGGTGAAGCACTTAACGCGGCTGCGCGCACGGCCGCATTGGCGTCGAGCAATCCCGGTCCACATTGCCCCATGAAACCCGCCGGAGGAGCAAGTGCACATGCACCACCAACCGGATGCGGGCGTACCGTGGTGACCAGGTAGTTGCGAATTGCCGCCGGCGACGCGTTTGGAAGCATCGACTTGATCAGCGCGGCGACTGCGGCTACTTGCGGAGTTGCGGCACTGGTGCCAGTGAAGCCTGCATAAGCCGGCCCGGAGCGGGGCGGGTTTGAGCTGTCACTGCTGGTGGGAGACGTATTGCCAAACAGAACCGTCGACCAGATGTAGTAGCCGAACCAATTCGGGTCGTCGGTTGGGCCGTTGTCTCCAAGCAGTGTTGGCTCGCCGCCGCCCGGCGCGCTTAGGGTCGGATTAGGTCCGGCGCCACCATTCGGTCCGATGTTTGCGTACGCCGCATTCTCACCATTAATTGTGTGGGCTGTTACTGCGATCACGCCGTTGCAGTTGGCTGGAGACGAAATACCTGCTGCGCCATCGTTCCCTGTGGCTGCAACCACCACGGCGCCTGCGGCAATAGCCGCATCCACCGCGCTTTGCATGAACGTTGTGTTCGGTGGGTTGCACATGGCCCCCCCGCCGAGGCTGAGGTTGATCACATGCGCCGGCGTCGGATTGTTCGGAACGCCCGGCACTGGAAGTCCTGCCGCCCATCGAATTGCTTCGGCTATGTCAGATAACGACCCACCGCACTTACCTAGCGCGCGCACCGGAAGAATTCGAACGTTCCAAGCAACCCCGGCAATGCCCTGCGCGTTATTACTCGCGGCGGCTGCAACGCCAGCCATATGGCTGCCGTGCCAGCTACTATTTTGCGGACCGGTTTGGCCGTCGTCGCATAACGCCGGATAATCTGTCTCTTCTTGCGTCGTGACGAAGTCGCCGGGATCAGATGCGTCCGGATCACGCCCGTTGCCGTCGTTGGCGACGAAATTTGCCGGAACCGTACCGGCGCCAACGCCTTCCGAAATAAAATCGTACCCGGCGAGGAATCGGCCATTGGGCTGATAAATCGCACTAAACGGCGCAATGCCAGCTCCATTCAAGTCCTGATGATTGACGATGCCGGTATCGACGATCGCGATCACAACGCTGTTATGGCCGGTAGTGACATCCCACGCCAGCGGAAGATTCGCACCGCCGGTCGCGGGCGCCGACTTTGTACCGCCCCCTGATATCGGACCGGTGTATGTCGATGTCGGCGCGAACAAATTCCACTGAAAATCGTTAAACCGCGTGTCATTCGGTGTTGCGAGACGCTTGAACATGATGTCGGGCTCAGCGTATTCGACTCCGGAATCAAGTGTGAGCCGAGCCGCCACTGCCCGCGCTTCAGACAATGGGAGCGGCGTGTCCATTACCAGTAACGATGCGCCACCGGCCACCGCACGCACGGACTTCAAGCTGACACCTGCGGTTGCCGACAACGCCTGCACGCGCGAAGCCGACATCGGTCGCACCAGCTCGCTCGCCGTCGGGCTGCGCAGCCTGACGATCAGCCGCGACACCATTTGCTCACGCGCCGTGTCTGCTGGACCCGGCAGGCCTCGGAGCGCCGCTTGCTTGGCAGTGATCTTGGCGGTTGAATTTGCGGTGGGCGATGGCAAGGCAATGGCGACGCTGGCTGCAAATACGCCGGTCAGACCCAGCAGTTGATGGTTCACGGAATTTCCTTTCAACGAACTGCGTACTTCACGTGGTTATTGAATCTTCATCATCGAGTCGAGCTCGACGTATTGGAAAGCGCCTGACGCTTTCAGGCGCTCGATCAATTGCGGCACGTCGCTGCGCTGCGCCGGCGCAGTCAGATGAATAATGTGCGCATCGCCGGCCATCGGCCGCACATATCGGGCCCCGGCCGTTTGGCCCAGCGCCGCGTGAATCGGCTTCATCACCGCCGACATGTCACTCGTGACAGTGCGGGGCTTAACGATGATCGATGCGATGACAGGGGCATTGGAAGAAGTCATTGAGGCAGGCGCAGAGCAGGCGCCGAGCGCCACCAGCAACGACGTTACAACGGCAGCGGAAGCGCGGGCAATATGCATGAGCTCAGTTGAAGTTACGGGAATGCGGCGCCAAACGCCTTCGCAACGGTACCGACATTCCCAGAAACGCGCCTGTCAGCCGAAAGGCGTACCGCGGCGCGACCTCGGCGACGAAATAACCGATTTGCCGGGCGGTTATTTAGCGTTCATCAGCGCAACGGCAGTATCCAGCATGCGGTTCGAGAATCCCCACTCGTTGTCGTACCAACTTGAAACCTTGACCAGCCGGCCGGCGACTTTGGTCAGCGTCGCATCGAAGATCGACGAGCGCGGGTCGTGGTTGAAGTCACTCGAGACGAGCGGCGCCATGTTCACCCCCAATATTCCTTTCAGCTCGCCGTCAGCCGCCGCTTGCATGATCGCGTTGACCTCGTCGACCGACGTATCCCGCGCAGCAATAAACGTCAGATCCACGATCGACACATTGATCGTCGGGACACGAATCGCGTAGCCGTCGAGCTTGCCGTTCAACTCGGGCATGACCAAACCGACCGCCGACGCAGCACCGGTCTTGGTGGGAATCATGTTATGGGCGGCAGCGCGCGCGCGGCGAAGGTCCTCGTGAAACACGTCGGTCAAGACCTGATCGTTCGTGTACGAGTGAATCGTCGTCATCAGACCGGTGACGACGCCGATTTTTTCATGCAGAGGCTTCACTAGCGGCGCCAGGCAGTTAGTTGTGCATGACGCATTCGAAATCACCGTATGCGATGCTTTCAGCGTGCGGTCGTTGACGCCGTAGACAATCGTCGCGTCTACATCTTTGCCGCCGGGTGCCGAAATGATCACTTTTTTCGCGCCACCTTTCAGATGCGCCAGCGCTTTTTCTTTCGTGGTGAAGAATCCGGTGCACTCGAGCACGACATCGACGCCCAAGTCGCGCCATGGCAACTCGGCAGGGTTGCGTTGCGCGAGCACGCGAATTCGATCACCGTTGACCACCATCGAATCCCCGTCGGCGGCCGCGGTTCCTGAAAACGGTCCATGCGCGGTGTCGTACTTGGTCAGGTGAACGTTGGTGTTCGGGTCGCCCAGATCGTTGATGGCGACGATCTGCAGATCGTGCTTTTCGCCCGCTTCGTAATGCGCGCGCAGGATGTTGCGGCCAATGCGGCCATAACCATTGATCGCAACCTTGATCGTCATTGCGCCGCGCCTTTTCTGATTACTTGTTGAACGGTTGCGACCACGTTATCGACCGTGAAGCCAAAGAATTCGAACACGTCCTTCGCCGGCGCTGATTCGCCAAAGCGATCGATGCCGATGACAGCGCCGCTGGCTCGCACGTACTTCCACCAGAAGTCGGTAACGCCGGCTTCAATGGCAACGCGCGGGACGCCCTCGGGAAGCAATAGTGATTTGTATTTCGGGTCCTGACGGTCGAAGACGGTGGTTGAAGGCATCGACACCACGCGCACTGCCACCCCTTGGCCAGCGAGCGCTTTCTGCGCCTGAGAAGCAAGCCACACTTCCGAGCCGGTCGCGATCAATACTGCTTTGGCAGTTCCTTCGCCGCCGGCCGCTTCGCTGATCACGTACGCCCCGCGTCCAATTGTTTCGACGTCGACACTGCGCGTAACAAACGGCAGCGACTGGCGCGACAGCAGCAAACTCGTCGGTCCGTCCTTGCGCTCGATCGCCGCCGCCCACGCCACCAGCGTCTCGACAGTATCCGCCGGCCGCCAGACATCCATACCGGGTAACAGCCGCAGCGTGGCCGCGTGCTCTACCGCCTGATGCGTCGG
>DATLOA010000112.1:0-2635 GCA_035536515.1 Burkholderiaceae bacterium
TGAACGTGCTCGATCAGCTGAAGCGGCTGCCCGGCACTACGAACGTACAGATCTTTGGTGCCAAGGATTATGCGATGCGTATCTGGCTGCGGCCGGATCGGCTCGCGCAGTTGAAGCTGACCACTGGCGACGTAGCGCGCGCGATCAACGAACAGAACGCGCAATTTGCCGCGGGCAAGGTTGGCCAGGCGCCGTACGCCGGCAATCAGGAGCTCGCGTACACGATCACGACTCAGGGGCGGCTGGCCGATGCGGCGCAGTTCGAAAACATCATCGTGCGCAGCGGTGCCGATGGTTCCACCGTCCGCGTGCGCGATGTCGCGCGCGTCGAGCTCGGCTCGCGCGACTACGATTTCATCGGGCGCTACAACGGCCAACAGGCGACGCTGGTCGGTGTCTTCCTGCAGCCCGGAGCCAACGCGCTCGAGGTTGCGGAGAGCGTGAAGACAACCGTTGACGGTCTGGCCGCGCGCTTTCCCGAAGGCTTCAAGTATTCGATCCCCTACGACACGACACGTTTTGTCGACGTGTCGATCCACGAA
This sequence comes from Burkholderiaceae bacterium, assembly GCA_035536515.1. Taxonomy (GTDB): domain Bacteria; phylum Pseudomonadota; class Gammaproteobacteria; order Burkholderiales; family Burkholderiaceae_F; genus JACCZX01. The sequence goes on from DATLOA010000112.1 coordinate 543, forward strand.
GTGGTGATCACGCTCGCGATCGCCGTCGTGCTGGTGCTGCTGGTCGTGTTCCTGTTCCTGCAGAACTGGCGCGCGACGTTGATTCCGATCATCGCGGTTCCCGTGTCTTTGCTCGGCACGTTCGCCGGGCTCTTGATGCTCGGCTATTCGATCAACACGCTGACGCTGTTCGGCATGGTGCTCGCGATCGGCATCGTGGTCGATGACGCGATCGTCGTGCTGGAGAACGTCGAGCGCATCATGCGCGAGGAGCATCTGAGCGCGCGCGAAGCTTCGATCATCGCAATGAAAGAGGTGACCAGTCCGATCATTGCGATCGTGCTGGTGCTGGTATCGGTGTTCGTGCCAATCGCGTTTCTCGGCGGCTTGACCGGCGAGCTGTACCGACAGTTCGCCATCACGATCTCGATCGCCGTGTTTATCTCGGGCATCGTCGCGCTGACGCTGACGCCCGCGCTGTGCTCGCTGCTGTTGAAAGAGCAGCACGGCGAGCCCAACCGGTTCTTCCGCGCATTCAACAACTGGTTCGGCCGCGTCACCAATCGCTACACCGACGGCGTCGTCTGGATGATCCGGCGCGGCGCGCTGGCGATGGTGCTGTTCATCGGCATGGTCGCTCTGGCAGCCGTGCTGTGGCGCGCGACCCCAGGTTCGCTGGTGCCCGATGAAGATCAGGGCTTCTACATCGCCGCCGTCATCCTGCCGGACGGCTCATCGTTGCAGCGGACCGACAAGGTCGTCACCGAAGTGACGCAGCAGATGCTATCGAACAAGAACAATCAGGACGTGGTCGCGTTCACCGGCTTCGATTTTCTCGGCGGCGGATTCCGCAACAACGCCGCGACAATCTTCGTCACGCAGATTCCGTGGGATCAGCGCAAAGGCGTAACGACGCCGATGGTGGTCGGCGATTTCTTCATGAAGACCGGCCACATCAAGGAAGGCCTGGCGATCGCGTTCGCACCCCCGGCGATCTTCGGACTCGGTGCCGCAGGCGGCGCGGAGTTCTACATTCGCAATCGCGGTGAAGGCGGCCCGCAGGCACTGGCGCAGGCAATGGGCGGCATGCTTGGCGCTCTGCAGCAGGACCCGATGTTCGTGCAAGTGAACTCGCTGTGGAAGCCGAACGTGCCGCAGCTCTTCGTAGACGTCGATCGCGAAAAAGCGAAGGCGCTCGGCGTATCGGTCGACGAGATCTTCAACACGCTATCGGCCACGCTCGGCAGCTACTACGTCAACGACTTCAACAAGTACGGCCGCACGTGGCAGGTGTTGATGAGCGCGGAGCCGTCATATCGCAATCGGCCCGACGACATCGGCGCCGTGTGGGTGCGCTCAGAGCGCAACGAAATGGTGCCGCTGCGCTCGGTCGCCAACGTCCAGTTCACATCGGGCCCCGATTCGCTCGATCGCTACAACAACGTGCCAGCAGTTAAAGTGTTTGCGACCGGCGCTCCTGGCACAAGCTCGGGCCAGGTCATTCAGCGCCTGCAGCAGGTCGCGCAGCAAACGCTGCCGGCGGAGTTCGACATCGAGTTCACCGGCGCGTCATTGCAGGAGCAGCGTTCGTCGGGCACCTCAGGCCTCGCGCTCGGGCTGGCGGCAGTGATGGTGTTTTTGATTCTCGCCGCGCAGTATGAAAAGTGGTCGCTGCCATTTTCGGTGTTAATGGCGTTGCCATTCGGCACGTTCGGCGCACTGGCTTCGGTTTGGCTGCGCGACATGAACAACGACGTGTACTTTCAGATCGGCTTGGTCACTTTGCTTGGACTGGCAGCGAAGAATGCGATTTTGATTGTCGAGTATGCGTCGTTGAAGGCATCGGAAGGCTATTCGACTGCGGCCGCTGCGATCGAAGCAGCGCGCCTTCGGTTCCGGCCGATCGTGATGACATCGCTCGCGTTCATTCTCGGCGTGGTGCCGCTGGCATTTTCGACCGGCGCCGGCGCCGGAGCACGCGTCTCGGCCGGCACCGGTGTGATGGGCGGCATGCTGGCGGCGACCTTCCTGGCCATTTTCTTCGTGCCGCTGTTTTTCAAGCTGATCACCGATCGCAAGCTGCGCGAGTCGCGCACCTCGGACCAACTGCACGC
>DATLOA010000113.1:0-14017 GCA_035536515.1 Burkholderiaceae bacterium
TCGTCCGTTCGCTTTGGAGGTTGCAGTGGTGGAGGAGGTTGGATTCGAACCAACGTAGGCGTAAGCCAACAGATTTACAGTCTGCCCCCTTTAACCACTCGGGCACCCCTCCGCGGCGAACCGCAAATTATGGTTGCGGAACAAAGGCTTGTCAAACCGACTCACAAACTTGGTGCTCTGCAGCGCTCGAGGCCGATGCTTCTGTGCTGACGGACTCAGATGGCGGAAAACCTTGTTGAGGTTTGTAACGGCTCACTCTCCACCAGAGCGTGTACTAATAAAGTTTCCGTGAATTGACCGTTTAGTGCATACGCTCACCCAGGCATGACCTGACTTGTTTTACGGCGATAATGGTGCGATGCATCACGACAACTCGGCTCCCCTGGTACCCAAATCTTTGGTAGCGCAGCTTGGACCGCACCATCGGGGTCGCGTATTGCAACACCTTCGTGGGTTGCCAGCGCGCGATCTGTGGCTTCGCTTCGGGTATGCAGTTACCGACAACGCACTACAGCTGTACGTTCGCAAGCTGCATTTCAGCCGCGACGCAGTGTTCGGGATTTTCGATGATGCGGCGGAGCTATTGGCGCTTGGACACTTGGGTTTTGACAAGGCAGCGCCGTCTAAAACCGCAGAGTTCGGTGTCTCGGTACTGCCGCATGCCCGGCGCCAAGGGCTCGGATTACGTCTGCTACAGCGAGCGGCCGTCCATGCGCGCAATCGCGGCGCAACGCGTTTGCTTATGACGTACATGCCGGATAACACCGCGCTGAAACACCTTGCCCAGAAGGCCGGCATGCATCTAGTCCCCGATATTGACGAGCCTCGTGCCACGCTCGCTCTGGATCCGGCGACCGCCGCATCGCTGATGGACGAAACCTTTTCCGAAATGCTGGCAGCGATCGATCTTGGATTTCGGGTCGCGAACGCCGACGCGGCACAGCGTCGACTCACATCTGCTTGAACAGATGCGTGTAGTTGCGGCTGACCTCGAGCTTCTCGCTGTGCCCCTTAATCAGAACCAGCTGACGTCCGCGGAAATCGCGCGTCACTCCGGCTATCGCCTTGGCATTGACGATTGTGCCTCGGTGAATCTGCCAGAACTGCGCAGGGTCAAGCTCCTCGATCAGCTCCTTAATCGGCTTGCGAATGAGCGCTTCGAACGACTCGGTTTGCACGCGCGTGTATTTCTCATCGGACGTGAAAAAAAGAATTTCTGCGGCGGGAATCAAGCGTAGCTGCTGCCCGACGCTGGCCTGGATCCACTGCAGATGACTGCATGGCGCAGCACCGCTGGCCGAATCGAGCTTCGCACTCAGCCGACCAAGCAGAGCGCCCAGATCGCTGGGCTTCGAACCAAGGCGCTGCTTCAAACGCGCAACGGTGATCGCGAGCCGCTCCGCTTCAGCCGGCTTTAGAACGTAATCGATCGCGCCATGCTCGAAGGCATCCACCGCGTATTCGTTGTAAGCGGTGATGAATACAACGTGGCACGCATCGCCAATGTACCGCGCAGCCTCGATCCCGGTCATGCCAGGCATCCGAATATCGAGAAATGCCAGGTCCGGACGATGATCGTTTACCGCTGCCACCGCTTCTTCGCCGGTCTTCGCTTCGGCTAACACCTGCAGATCCGGCCAGACCTCGGTGAGGCGCGCGCGCAACTGCTCGCGCATTAAACGCTCATCGTCCGCAATGATCGCTGTCGGCATCGGCCGATTCTATGCGCTCGTTTTGGCGTCCGATCGCGAGTCTGTCTCGAATGTGTACGGCACTTCGATAGTCACGATCGTGCCGCTGGGCGAATTCGCCTCGATCGACAATTTTGCGGCGCCGCCATACAAGGCAGCTAGCCGCTCGCGCACATTTGCGAGACCGACGCCGCTGCCCGACACTCCCGCTGCCGCGAATCCAAGTCCCGAGTCCGCCACCGTGACGCGCAGACGACCGCTCGATATGTCTGCTGAGATTGTCAGCGAACCGCCTTCAGGTTTAGGCTCAAGTCCGTGCTTGATCGAATTTTCGACAAGCGACTGCAGCATCATCGGTGGAAACTGTGCAGAGCTCAATCCTTGCGGAACGATAAGCGAGTACTGCAGCCGGTCTTCCATCCGGAATTTCAATATCTCCAGATACGCGCGGCACAACTGGACTTCCTTGCCGAGCGTCGTCGATCCTTCCCGCATTTGCGGCAGCGCTGCGCGCAAGTATTGAATCAGGCTCTTCTGCATTTTCGACGCGGTCGACGGCTCGGTTTCGATCAAATAGTCGACCGATGCCAGCGTGTTGAATAGAAAGTGCGGCTCAACCTGGGCTTGCATCGTCTTTAACTGCGCTTCGGCGAGCTGCCGCTTAAGGCTTTCTCCGACCGCCGTCTCTGTTGCCGCCTCAGCGCGCCGCTCGGCACGCTTTTTCCCGCCTAGGACGACCTTGACGATGATGCCCGCCAGAATCAGCAGCATCACGAAACTCATCAGCCAATCCCCGGTTTCCTCGCGATACCGGCGCGTTTCACGCGCGATCTGACGCTCGACCTGTTGCTCAACAATCTCTTCGATCTGGTCACGCGCCTTATCGAGTGCCAGCGCGAGCTGCTGTGGGTCTTGCGTAAATTCGGGACTAATTGTGATCGTGCGCCCGTCTTCCTCGACGGTGACTCCAGCGGGCTCAGCTGCCGAAGTTTCGGTACCGGCTTTCGCATCGGACGGACGGCGCTCAACGCGAACACCCTTTTCGTCGATCACGACCGACACCTGCTCGCCCTTGTCTCCTGCAACAATGCGCAAGCCTTTGTCGTCGATCTTTACGCTGGCGTCGCCACTCGACTTGGAAGCCTTGCCTGACTTTGGCGACGGCGGCGGCTTTTCGCCGGGCGCCTGAATCCGCACACCGTCAGGCGCAACCTGCAGATTTACCTGTACGCGATCTTTGCCGTCACCCATCTTGACGACGACGACGGGCTCGCTGTTAAAAAAAACATTGTCGGCAATCGCGCCGATAATCAGTAATAGCAGTGCGACTAGGAAGAACTTGAACCAACCCACCGTTGCGAGCCAGTCTCCGACACGAGCGCCGACGCGCTTTACTGTCGGCGCGGACGCGCGACCGGCGTCGGCCGCTGCACTACGAAGCCACGCAGCCTTGCCCCTGCGTGTTGGTGGCTGAGCGGCTTGCTCCGCGCGCTCTGTAGCCGCGGATGCTGAAGTCTGTTCGTTGCCGTTTTCGGTTGTCATCCACGCACTTTATAAGCCGCCGCGCACGAACACCAATTCGCTGCGACAGGGTGCAGATATCAAGCAACAGACTGCACCGAACGCGATTAGGCGGTAACCACAGCACAAATAAAAAGGCCCGGACATGCCGGGCCTTTGCTCTTGCTGCGTCAAATCTACAGGGCCGCTTTAGCCTCCTGCACGGTCGGCACTGCAAGCTGCGAGGGTTGATGCAGCCGGACAATCACTGGCTCCATATGAATGACCTGCAGAGCCTCGGCTCTCGTCAGCGACCGCTTTTCATGCAACGCACCGCCCGCGGTGGCAACCAAACCGAGCCCGAAGACTGCGGCAAGCGCCGCGCTCAGAATGCGAATCGAATGGGATGTGCTGTACATGGTGTTCTCCTTCGTTGCGTATGCCTGCGTTGACACGAAATGTAGTTAGTCGAAGTGGGCAATGCGATCGGAGTGCGACGAACTGCGCAAATAGTGGAGTGAACTGCAGGCTCGCGGAACTTCCGGAATGAGTTGTCCGTCGGCGCGACGAATGCGGCGTGCGGTAAGCATTGCCGCGATTGTCGGCAATTGCGGCAGAATCCTTGCTGCAGCGAAGGTCACGCGTCAATAAGGGAGACTGCGATGCAATTCACCGGCTGGGACAACCCGATGGGCACCGATGGCTTCGAGTTCATCGAATACGCCGCTCCCGATCCGGCAGCACTTGGCCACCTATTTGAAACGATGGGCTTCTTAGCGGTGGCGCGGCACCGGCACAAAAATGTCACGCTGTACCGACAGGGCGGCGTTAATTTCATCATCAACGCCGAGCCCGATTCTTTTGCGCAGCGTTTCGCGCGGCTGCATGGACCTTCGATCTGCGCAATTGCGTTTCGCGTGCAGGATGCGGCGCAGGCTTATCGCCGTGCGCTCGAGCTAGGCGCGTGGGGATTCGATTCCAAGTCAGGGCCAATGGAGTTGAACATTCCGGCGATCAAGGGCATCGGCGACTCGCTGATTTATTTCGTCGACCGCTGGCGCGGCAAGAACGCTGCTGCGCCCGGTGAGATTGGCGACATCAACATCTACGACGTCGACTTCGAGCCGATCGCCGGCACACAGTCGAACCCGGCGGGCTGCGGTTTGATGTTCATCGACCATTTGACGCACAACGTGCACCGCGGGCGGATGAAAGAGTGGGCCGAGTTTTACGAGCGTCTATTCAACTTCCGAGAAGTCCGCTACTTCGATATTGAAGGCCAGTTGACGGGTCTAAAGAGCAAGGCTATGACGAGTCCTTGCGGAAAGATCCGGATTCCGATCAACGAAAGCTCAGACGATAAAAGTCAGATCGTCGAATACCTCGACGAATACCGAGGCGAAGGCATACAGCACGTCGCGTTGGCGACCGGCGACATCTACTCGACGGTGCGCGCGATGAAGCAGAACGGTGTCGCGTTCCAGGACACGATCGATACATACTACGATCTGATCGACACGCGACTGCCGAATCACGGTGAGTTGCTGTCCGAGTTGAAGCTGCTGCGTATTTTGATCGACGGCGCAACGCATCAGGGTGCACCCAACGAATTGCTGTTGCAGATCTTTACGCAGACAGTGATCGGCCCGATCTTTTTCGAAATCATTCAACGCAAAGGCGACGAGGGATTCGGCGAGGGTAACTTCCGAGCGTTGTTCGAATCGATTGAGCTCGATCAGATCCGTCGCGGCGTGCTCAAGCCCGACGATGCGAAGGCGACCGCATAAACGATGCCCCCACGCTCACTTCGTTCGCTGTCCCCCGCGGGGGCGCGTCAGCGCCTTGGGGCGGCCCGGCGACGCTGACATGGCGGTCGCCCCGGTTACCTACGGCGCCAGCGAGCGCCCGCCGCGCGGCGATTACTCCGAGGCTCGCGACGACTACACCTGTGAGCAGCACTGGGAGCGCTACACGCGCGACGAGCACGCGATGTACGCGCGCTTGTTCGCGCGCCAGGTCAAGCAGGCAACCGGCCAGGCGTGTGAGGAATTCATCGCAGCGTTGGGCGAGCTTGGCGAAGCCGATCACATTCCGCGCTTCGAATTGATCAGCGAGTCACTTCAGCGTGCGACCGGCTGGGAAGTTGTCGCAGTGCCGGGGCTAATTCCCGAGCACGCGTTCTTTTCGCTACTCGCGCTCCGTCGCTTTCCGGTCACGGTCTGGCTACGGTCGCCGGGCGAGTTCGACTATATCGTCGAGCCCGACGTGTTTCACGATCTTTACGGCCACGTGCCGCTGCTGTTCAACCCGGTGTTTGCCGATTACATGCAGGCGTTCGGGCGCGGCGGATTAAAGGCGCAGGGGCTGGAGGCGCTCGAATACCTGGCGCGTTTGTACTGGTACACGGTGGAATTCGGTTTGATCGCGACTGCGCGCGGCCTACGCGTCTACGGCGCCGGCGTTTTGTCGTCGGTCGGCGAAACGCAATACGCCCTCACTAACGCAAAACCGCAGCGTCTTGCCTTCGACCTAAAGCGGGTTTTGCGAACACCGTACAAGATCGACGACTATCAATCAGCTTACTTCGTCGTCGAGTCGTTCGATCAATTGTTCGAAGCAACGGCGCCGGACTTTTCACCTCTGTACGAAGAGATCGCGGATCTGCCCACGCTTCCGCTTGATTCCACGCTGCGCGGCGAAAAATCGTACGCGCCAAACGCGGGAAAAATCGTCGTCGCGTAGGCCGCGGGCGTCACTGCGCCTGAGCTGGCACACCACCCGGAATAATCGGCTGCGGCACCTGCTGTGGCGGTATTTGTTGCTGCTGAAATTGTTGCTGCGGAGTTAGTTGTTGCGGCATCGGTTGCTGCGGGACCTGCTGCGGCGGCGGCGCCGGAAACTGTTGCGGCATTTGCGGCATTTGCGGCATTTGCGGCATTTGCGGCGGCACTTGCGGCGTTTGCGGCATCGGCGGTGTCTGCGGCAGCGCTGACCGCGACGATATGGAAGGTCGTGGAATGTTGGGCGCTCCTTCGCTGCTCGGCGCAGTTAGCGTGTTGCCGTCGCGGAAAAAATTTGGCGCCGCCGGAAGGCCCCCCAGCTGCGCGATCGGCCGTGCCGGCAGTCGGACTTCCTGGCGACCGCCGCCTGCTTCGAGCACCACCAGATCCGACATTACCGACACCAGCTTCATGCCGGGTGCGACTTCCTGCCCGATCAAATACACGCGCGCAGGCTTGCCGTCGACAACCAGTACTGCGCTCGAATCCTTACCGGCCGAAAATATTCCGAGGGCCTGCACGTTGCTCGCGACCGCCTGCACCACATCGACCTTGCCGAACATGCGCGCCGAAGCCATCGGATCGGGATCGCGCAACGGCGGCGGCGGTAGCGGCGGCGGCGCGGCGATTGGCGGGGGGGTGAAAATGCGAATGCCCCAATAGGCCGCGATCGCCATGACGCCGGCGAAGAAAATCAGGTGAACTGCAGCGAAAGCAAACTTTTTCACGATCTAAAGTCCAATGTACTGCGCGAGATCATCATGTATTAGTCCGTGAAGCATCCCCTTTCCGGGGGGTAGGGCAGCCGACTTGCGTTGATAATATCCCTCGCACCCTCGGTTGTCCGCGTCGAAAAGCGAGGAACTTCAAGGCGTTCGGCGCTTATCTTCAAGTTTTCTACCGTGTTGCCCAATGGTCTGATGACTCTAATGACTGGCGTTCGTTCCTCATTTCACTTTTCGCGCGGCTTCACATTGATCGAGATCATGGTCGTGATCACCATCCTCGGCGTGCTGGCGGCGCTGATTGTGCCGCGTGTCGTGGGCCGCACTGACGACGCGAAGATCGCGGCAGCGAAGCAGGACATTGCGTCAATCATGCAGGCGTTGAAGCTTTACCGACTCGATAACGGGCGCTACCCCACGACCGATCAGGGGTTGCAGGCGTTGATCACGCGGCCGACGACTGAGCCGATGCCGAGCAACTGGAAACAAGGTGGATATCTGGAGCGCTCTACGGTGCCGTCCGATCCGTGGGGTGAGCCGTATAAATTTCTCAATCCTGGGGTGCGCGGAGAGATCGACGTGTTCTCGCTGGGGCGCGATCGCGCCAACGGCGGTGAGCCGAGTACGCCCGACGCCGACATCGGATCGTGGCAGTTATAGCGGCGCAGACAAAAGTGCAACGCTACTTTCTTCTGATCGGTTAACGAAAAATCGCTGGCGAAGCCAGACAATTTTTCGAAGGGAAGCACATGAAGATCACTACCCGATCCGCTTCCGGTTTCACGCTGCTCGAGTTGATGGTGGTTATCGTCCTTGCTGGCATTCTCATTTCGCTCGTCACGGTCAACATCGCACCCGATCCGCGGCAACAACTACAGCGCGAGGCGCAGCGTGTCGGGCAATTAATGGCGCTCGCGGCCGACGAGTCTCGCATCACGCAGCAGCCCATCGTGTGGGAAGCCGACTTGCGCGGTTATCGCTTCGTGACTGAATCCGGCGGGGAGCGGCGGCTGTTAACAGGCGACGACATGCTGCGTGAACGTGCCTGGGAAACGCCGTTGACGCGTCTTGCCGTGCTTGACAACGGTGGACCGCAACCTGCGCAGGTGCTGCTCGGCCCGGGAGCGCCGCCGGTGCGGGTGGCGATCGCGCGCGAATGGATTCAGCCGCGCTGGCGGCTCGAGCTGACCAGCGAAGACGGATCGGTTCGCGTCGACTTCGACGAAGCCGGCCGCGCGCTGCTGGCAATGGATCGGGTCAAAGCGAAATGACGCGTCAAGCCAAAAGAGAACGCGGCTTCACGTTGCTTGAAGTGTTAGTGGCGCTCGTGATCATCGGGGTTGCGTTGGCAGCCGCAATGCGCGGCGCAATGTCGCTGACCTCGACGGCGGACTACACGAGACAAAAATTATTGGCAGTGCTAACCGCGGAAAATCGACTGCTTGAATTGCGACTCGGGCGCGAGCGCCTCGAGCCCGGCGAAAGCATGTTGCCGTGCGAACAGGGCGGGGCGAATTTCGTTTGCCAGCAAGCCGTCAAGCCGACGCCGAACCCGTTTTTTCGCCGTGTCGAAGTGCGCGTATTCCGGCAGGATGAGGCCGGCAATCGGAGTCAGCTTGCGGAGTTAATGACCGTGATGCCGACTAATCAATAGTGATGATCGGCCGACTCGTCTCGCGCGGATTCACGCTGCTCGAACTGCTGGTGGCGATTACCGTGCTATCGATCGTATCGATGATCGCTTGGCGCGGGCTCGACTCGCTGGTTGCGACACGGGAGCGGCTCGAACCCGAGGTCGACGATGTGCGCTCACTGCTGACCGCGTTCGGGCAGATGGAGCGCGACCTGACCCAGGTAACCAATCCAACGTTTCTCGGGCTCGCGACCTCGCCGCTGAATATCGGAGTCGCCGACGGTGGTCAGGTCATCGAGATTGCGCGCGTCGCCAGTCCCGTCGCCGACCGCGCGACCGAAGTGCAGACCGTGTTCTATCGAGTCGTCGACGGTTCACTGGTACGGCAGGCGACACCGCCGCTGCCGGCGTTCGATCGCGCGAACACAGAGAACTTCGAAACCGCGCGCTTGATGAGCAATATTCAATCGATGACGGTGCGACTGTGGCAGGTACCTGGAGGGTGGGTATCGCCGTTCAACTCCGACGGCTCACGTATTCAAACGCCCGGTGGCGCAACTGTGCCCGGCGTTGAAGTGACGCTGCTGCGCGCGGACGGCAAGAAGTTTCGCCGTGTATTTTTGGTGGGCGCATGAAAAATCAAAGTGGCGCTGCCGTGCTGATGGCACTTTTCGTCGCTGCTTTGGCGACGATGATCATCACTGGTTTGTTCTATCGGCAGTTCGTACTGCTGCGAACGATCGAAAATCAGCAGCTCACTTCGCAAAGCCGCCTGCTGTTGCGCGGCGCGCTCGATTGGGGCCGCGCCATTCTGCGCGAGGACGCAAATCGCTCGCAGTACGACGCGTTAAGTGAGCCGTGGTCGCAGCCGCTCGCCGAGACGCGGCTCGATCAGCTGGGTGAAACCGGATCGCTCGCGGCGCTGGCGACGATTGCCGGATCCATGGAGGACGCTCAAGGCCGATTCAACTTGCGCAATCTCGTCGAAAACGGCCAGGTGCTCGAGCGCGAATTGCAGACATTGCAGCGGCTGGTGTCGCTGTTGCAGTTGCCCGAGCAGACGGCCGATTTGATCGCACTGCGCATGATGCAGGCGATGCCGGCGCCAGTGGCAACCGATCCGAGCGGCAGGATCTCGGATGCCGAGCTGCGCGAGCGCGACAAACCGCGGCCGCTGCCGCTGATGCTGCCGCAGGACATCTCCGGCATTTCGGGCATCGATCCTGCCGCCGTGCAGCGGCTCGCTCCGTACATCGTCGTGCTCGACGAGCGCACGCCTCTCAACACCAATACGGCGTCGCCCGAGGTCATCGCAGCGCGCGTTCCGGAACTGACGCTTGCCGAAGCCCGCACGCTGGTCGCTGAGCGCGACCGCCTGGCTTATTTCAACAACACCGCTGAAGTCCGCACGCGTTTGGGCAACAAAGGTGCGCAGGTGACCGACTCCGAGATATCGACTGCGTCACGCTTTTTCTTCATACGCGGTGAAGTGAAGCTTGATCGCGCCATCACTCGCATGGAAGCGTTGGTCAAACGGGCCATTCCTGGTCAGGGCCAGCAGGCGGTAACCGTGCTTTGGACTCGAGAGATATGACGATTGGCCAAATGTGCAAGAACTACCCTTGGCGGCCTGGTTTGCTAAAAATCGGTGGCAATACCAGACAATTTTTCAAGCGTAAAGACATGAAAGGCGGCAACGTTATCGCCGGCTTGGAAGCGCAATGAGAGACAGATCAGCACAACGCTTATTGGTGTTCCTTCCGCCCCGCCTCGGCGGCGGGCGCGCGCCGTTTGCTTCCGGCACGGTCGTGCCGTATGTGGCGCTATCAGCGCGCGAATCGACGCGTGGTGAAGCGCCGGTTGCGTTGCTGCCAAAGGCGGGCGCGGTTGACCTGGTGTTCGATTCGAGTGACGTGTTCATCACGGCGATCGAGTCGCCGAAGCTATCCGAAGGCCGATTGCGGATGGCGCTGCCGAACATTTTGGAAGACCGGCTGCTGGCCGATGCGACCGATTGCCACTTCGCATTCACCGTGCCGCGCGGTGGCACCGGCACGACAACGATCGCGGCGCAACCGAAAATGCCCGTCGCGGTGATCGACCGCGGCATCCTGACGCGCGCGCTCGACGTCGTGACGGACGCCGGCTTTAAGGTGCGCGCCGCGTACAGCGAGATCTACACAGTACCGGCCCCGGCTGCCGGCGTCCTATCGGTGCGGGTCGATCGCGGACGCGGTATCGCACGCTCGGCCACGCACGACGGCTTTGCTTTCGATCTGAGCGACGACGCGGTGCCACCTGCGCTTTCGCTTGCGGTTCGGCAACTCGGCATCAAGCGCATCCAAGTATTTGGCCGTGACGGAGCGCGCATGGCGCCGTTGGCGAAGACGCTAAACGTTCAGATAGACGTCAATGCGCAGGAAGCTGATCCGGCCAGCACCGAGACCGGTGTCAGCTTGCTGCAAGGCGCATTCGCACAGGGTGGAATGATCGGCGGCTTTACGGGCAGCTCGCGGCTGTCACTGTCGAGCCGAGCGGTGCACGTGCCACTGATGTGGATCGCGGCTGGAGCGGCGGTCGCAATCGTCGGCATGAACGCCTACAGCATGAAGCTTGAAAGCGAAGAGAAAACGATTCGCAGCCAGATGGAAACGAACTTTCGCTCGACGTTTCCGGAGGTCACAACCGTAGCCGATACGATGGTGCAGACCAAGCAGAAGCTCGCCGAAGTACGTGCGCGCGCCGGCATTGCGTCAGCCAACGACTTTTCGGTGCTTAACGCCCGCACTGCGCTGCTTCTATCCGCCGCGCCAGTCGGCAGTGTGTCCGCGATGGAGTACCGCGACGGCGCATTAAAAGTGAAGTTCAAGCCCGGTGTCGCCGACAACCCCGGTTTACAAAACGCGCTGCGTTCAGCCGCCCTGCAGCAAGGCTTGGCGATTCGCTTCGAAGCCGATGGCTCGGCACGCGTCACAGCGGCGGGGGTTTAAGACATGATGCCCCCACGCTCATTACATTCGCTGCCCCCCAAGGGGGCGCGTCAGCGCCTTCGGGCGGCCGGGCGGCGCTGACATGGAAGCTTTTAGACTCTTCTGGGCCGAGCGCATGCCACGCGAGCGCGCCATCCTGCTAGCGGGCGGCGCGGCGGTGATCGCGGTGCTGGTGTTTCTTCTGCTGATTGAGCCGGCGTACAAGGGCATCGGCCGGCTAGAGCGCAGCCTGCCGCAACAGCGAGCGGGAGCCGCGGAGCTCGATTCGCTGCTGTCCGAAGTCAAATCGATGCGCTCGCGGCCGCAAGTTGCGTCAGTATCGGCCGGCGACGTGCGGGCCGCGGTCGATGCGTCGTTAGGCCGCGCCGGCATTAAAGCCGCGCGCGTTGTTCCTCTATCGGACGGCGATCTGCAGATGACGTTTTCCGATGTGCCCTACAGCAGCTGGGCGCCATGGCTTGCAGGCATCGAACGCGAGCTGGGCGCGCGCGCGACTTCGGTAACAGTCACCGCGCGCGACAAAACGCCGGGCAACGTCGACGTCGAGCTTGCGCTGCGGCTGGCACGCAAATAACGAGCGGATGAACGCCCTCGATCATGCGAGCTGTCTACTTCATTGTTGCTGCGCTTGTGATCCTGATCGCAACGGCGCTGGTCATTGCACCCGCACAGTGGGCCGCCGGCTATGTGCGCTCGGCCAGCAACGGCAGGGTCGAGCTCGCCGAAGCAAGCGGCACGGTCTGGAACGGCTCAGCCGTGGTCGTGATCGCATCGCCGGCCGACACTGGTGCATCACGCGCGAGCCTGCCGGAGCGATTGTCATGGCGTCTGAGTCCCTTGGCTTTGCTCGCGGGACAAATCGATCTCGCGCTGACGCACCCCTCGGCGCTGTCGCAGCCACTGTCGGTCAACGCGCCGTTGTTTGGGAAGTCATTGACGCTCGGCCCAACGACAATGCGCTTGCCGGCATCGCTGCTGGTAGGGCTCGGCGCCCCGTGGAATACGATTCGGCCCGGTGGGATTTTGACGGTTTCATGGGATCGGCTTGCCGTCGAACCAGGTCGCTGGCAAGGCCGTTTGAGCGGGGAGTGGCAGTATGCGTCGAGCGGGCTGACGCCCGTGTCTCCGATGGGCCATTACCGTCTGCAAACCAACGGCATCTGGCCGGGAACTCAGCTGGAATTACTAACCATTTCGGGTCCCCTCGAGCTGAAGGGGAATGGCACAATCAACGAGGGTGGGCGCTTACGCTTCACCGGACGTGCACAAGCAATGGCCGGCACCGACCCTGGTGTCAAGGCGCAACTGACGGGGCTGATCTCGCTGCTGGGGCGGCGCGACGGCGAGGGATCTCTGTTGAACTTCGGTGGTTGAGATAAAGCCAATGTGCACGTCAGGCCGCGGTCTTTCCCGCTTCGTCGCATTCGCGTGCGCCTGGGTGATGGTCGCGACGACGATCACGCCCGCGATCGGGCAAACCTCGCGCGCCAAGCCGGCGGCCAAGCCCGCGCAGAACACGTCGCAGCCACAGCAGGCCCGCGAAGAAGGCGTTGTGCTGAACTTCGTCAATGCCGACATCGACGCCGTGGTGCGCGCGATCGGGCAGTACACCGGCCGCACGTTTGTCGTCGATCCGAGAGTCAAGGGCACGCTGTCACTGTCGACCGAGCGCCCTGTGACACGCCAACAGGCTTACGACCAGTTGCTGACCGCGCTGAGGCTGCAGGGATTCACAATCGTTCAGACCGGCAACGTCGCTCGCGTGTTGCCTGAGGCCGATGCCAAGCTGCAAGGCGGCGCGGTGATTATTCCGAAGAGTTCGGCTCCGAGCGGCGATCAGCTCGTCACGCAAGTGTTCCGGCTGCAGTATGAGTCGGCGACCGCGATGGTGCCGATCCTGCGGCCGCTGATCGCACCGAACAACACGATCTCGGCCTATCCGCAGAACAACACGCTAGTCATCACCGACTATGCCGACAACCTGCGCCGCATACAGCGCATTATCGAATCGATCGACACGCCGGCCACCAGCGACGTCGAGCTGATCCCCGTCAAGAACGGCTTGGCGCTCGAGATCGCCACGGTTGTCAATCGCGTGCTAGACGAAGGCGCACGCGCCGCTGGGCAAGCGAGTGATGCCGGCCAGCGCGTCTCTATCCTGGCCGAGCCGCGCACGAATTCGATCATCATCCGGGCGCCGAGCCCCCAGCGGCTGCAGCTTGCGAAGAGCCTGATCGCGCAGCTTGATAAGCCGGCGCTGACGCCCGGCAACATCAATGTAATTCACTTGCGCACTGCGGAGGCGATTCGCCTCGCGCCATTGCTGCGCGCGATCATCGGCGCCGATCCGTCGTTCGTGCCGCAGGGCGGCGGTGGCAGCGGACTGTCACCTTCGACCGGCCCCGGACCCGGCTCGAGCGCCGCGCAGCCCGGTGCGACGCTGGGTACGGCCGGCGGAACCGCACCCGGCATCAGTCAAATTGCGGGCGGTGGCTCAGGCGCCGGTGGCGGAGCGGGTCTGGCGGGAATGATTCAGGCCGACCCATCGACCAACTCGCTGATCATCACCGCGCCGGAGCCGCTTTACAGAAACATTCGTGCGATCGTCGACAAGCTCGACACCAGGCGCGCGCAAGTGGTGATTGAATCGTTGATTGTCGAGGTCTCGGCCGACAAAGCGGCGGAGTTCGGTATTCAG
>DATLOA010000114.1:0-5254 GCA_035536515.1 Burkholderiaceae bacterium
CGCCGATGAGCGGCAGCAAACCGTCGAATCTGTTGGTCAGCGTCGAGCAGCTGCGCGAGCATCTGGACGATGCGCACTGGTGCGCGGTTGACGTTCGGCACGACTTGTTCGACACGCAAGCAGGAGTTCGCGCGTACGAACAAGGCCACATTCAGGGTGCAGTGTTTGCCGATATCGACACGCAGTTATCTGGAAAGAAGACCGGATTAAATGGACGGCATCCGCTGCCGTTGCGCGACCATCTGGTCGAGACATTTCGCGCGTGGGGCATCAATGGCGATACGCAAATCGTTGGCTACGACGCACAGGGCGGCCAGTTTGCTTCCCGCCTATGGTGGCTGGCACGCTGGCTGGGGCACAAGCGTGTTGCGTTGCTCGACGGCGGGTGGCCAAAATGGTTGCAACAGACGGGGCTGTCGAGTAGGCAGGCTCCAGACAAGGCGCGCGGCGACTTCGCAGCGAGTGACTCGTTAGTCCCGCTGGCCACCGTGCGCGACGTGCTGCAGTCGCTCGACCGGCGTGATCGCATGCTAATAGACGCGCGGACAGCGGAGCGTTATCGCGGCGAGCAAGAGCCCATCGACCCCGTGGCCGGACGCATTCCGGGCGCATTCAACAGACCCTGGCAGCAGAATCTGAATCCTGATCAAACGTTCAAGCCCGCGGATGAGCTCCGCTCCGAGTTTGACGCGTTGCTTGCCCCACGCACCGCGGATCAGGTCACGCACCAATGCGGCTCGGGCGTCACCGCATGCCATAACGTGTTTGCGATGGAGCTGGCCGGATTGCCTGGCTCGGCGCTTTACGGCGGTTCGTGGAGCGAGTGGATCGCGGATCCTGCACGCCCTGTGGCCACGGGATAATTTCAGTGCGAGCCGCCGGTGGCGAGAGCGGCAATCAAGACGCCGAGCAAGACGAGTCCGACTTCCGGCAGGGATTTCGCCAGCGACGAACGCCGCATCATCTCGGGCAGCAGATCCGACAGAGCAATATAGATGAAGCTTGCCGCGGCGACGGCCAGCGCATAAGGCAGCAGCGCTTCCATCGTGTCGAGCACGAAGTAGCCGATGACGCCGCCGAGCACGGCAGATAGTCCCGAGATCAGGTTGAACATGAACGCGCGGCGCCGGGTGAAACCGGCGTTCAGCAAAATCATGAAATCCCCCACTTCATGCGGAATCTCGTGCGCCATCACTGCGAGCGTTGCGATCACGCCCAATTTCATATCAACCAAGAACGCGCCGGCAATTACCACACCGTCCGCAAAGTTGTGAAAAGCGTCGCCTATCAGGATCGGCAGGCCGCCGTGGCCAGCCTCGTGAGCGTCGTGCCCGTGATCGTGCCGGTGCGGGTCGCCCTCGTGATGATGCGTGTGATGAATCAGCGCGAGCTTCTCAAGAATGAAGAATCCGAGAATGCCGCCAAGAATCGCCCAGCCGAGCCTGAATGCATCGGCCTCGCTATGAAACGCCTCCGGCAGCAGGTGCGTGATCGCAGTAGCAAGCAGTAACCCGGCCGACACGGGCACCATCTTGTCGATGAGCTTGCCCAGATAGCGAAAGCTTAGCCAAGCTGCGAGCCCGAGCGAGAGCAGCGTCGATACCAGGTTGGCAAGAACGATAAAGCCAAGCGTCATTTGAGTCAGCGGCGAAAGCAAAGGGGCGCACGACGTGCGCCCCTTCTTACCTGTTCAGCGTAGCAGTGCTGTCAAGCTTCTGCTTAAGACAGATACTGTTTGAACCACGACGTCAGACGCTTCCAACCATCGTCGGCGGCGTCCTTACGATAGCTCGGCCGATAGTCGGCATGGAAAGCATGCGGCATGCTCGGAAAGATCACCATTTCCGAGCGCGTGTTGCCGGCGGCCTTCAGGGCAGCGTCGAATTCTTCCACGGTGTCATTCGGAATCCCTCCGTCAGCCCCGCCGTAGAGACCGAGCACCGGCGCCTTTATTTGGCTTGCAACATCGAGCGGTGTTCTATCGCCCGCGAAATACGCGCGCGCCGTCGGGCCGTACCACGCGACGCCCGCAGCTAAGTTCGGATTGTGCGCGGCGTACATATGGACAATACGTCCGCCCCAGCAGAAGCCGGTGATGCCAAGCTTGCCTCCGCCGCCATTTTTCGCCGCCCAGGCGGCAGTCGCGTCGAGATCGCCCATCACTTGCAAGTCCGCCACCTTGCTGACGATCCCTTTCATCAGCGCCGCGGTGTCGGTGTGCTCGGTCGCATCGCCCTGTCGCACATACAGCTCAGGCGCCACGGCCAGATAGCCCTGCTTAGCGAGCCGGCGCGTCACGTCTCGAATGTGTTCGTGCACGCCGAATATTTCCTGCACCACCAGCACGGTCGCCAAGCCGGTTTTGCCGGTCGGCATCGCGCGATACGCCGGCATCTGCCCCTCTTTGGTCGGAATCCGAACATCGCCAGCTGTCAGTCCGTGTGCGTCGGTCGTAATCATTGCTTGAGCCTAATGCGCTTCATCCCAATTCGTGCCTACTCCAACTTCCGTTAGCAGCGGCACGCGCAGATCGGCGACGCGCGACATCAGTTCCGGCACCCGGCGCGTCGCGAGCTCTATTTCGTCCTCCGGCACTTCAAACACCAGCTCGTCATGCACCTGCATTACAAGACGAGTCCCAAGCTGTTCGGTGTTGATCCACTTCGACACCGCAATCATCGCAAGCTTGACCAGATCCGCCGCGGTGCCCTGCATCGGCGCGTTAATAGCGGCTCGCTCGGCGCCCGCGCGGCGCGGTCCGTTGGGCGAATTGATTTCGGGCAACCATAGGCGACGCCCAAACACGGTCTCGACATAGCCCTGGCGTTTTGCGAGCGCGCGCGTCGATTCCATGTATTTGGCGACGCTGGGAAACCGAGTGAAATAGCGATCGATGATCAGCTTGGCGGCGTCGCGCTCGATGCCAAGGTTCGAGGCCACGCCAAAGGCGCTCATTCCGTACATCAAGCCGAAGTTGATGACCTTGATATAGCTGCGCTGCTGGCTCGTCACTCCGGATAGCGGCACCGCAAAAACTTCAGAAGCCGTTGCGCGGTGAATGTCCTCGCCTTTACCGAATGCCTCGAGCAATCCGGCGTCGCCGGAAATGTGAGCCATGATGCGAAGCTCGATTTGCGAATAGTCGGCCGACAAGATTCGATGCCCCGGGGGCGCAATGAACGCTTCGCGAATACGCCTGCCTTCCGGCGTTCGAATCGGGATATTCTGCAAATTGGGATCGCTCGACGACAGGCGCCCGGTCACAGCCACCGCCTGCCCGTAGCTCGTGTGCACGCGGTTGTCGCGATCCGCGGTGAGCGGCAGCTTGTCGCAGTACGTCGACTTCAATTTCGACAGTCCGCGATGCTCAAGCAGCAGCTTTGGCAGCGGGTAGTCCTGCGCGAGTTTCTCCAGAACTTCTTCGTCGGTCGAGGGTGTGCCGCTCGCCGTTTTTTTCAGCACAGGCAGCGTGAGCTTGCCGAATAAAATCTCGCCGATCTGCTTGGGGCTGCCGAGGTTGAACAGCTGGCCGGCGAGCTCATGCGATGTCGCTTCCAACTGCGCGATGCGCGCGCCGAGCTCGCGGCTTTGTGCATCCAGTCGGGCGCGATCGATCAAAACGCCGGTGCGCTCCATCTCGAACAACACCTGCGCCGTCGGCAGCTCGATCTGCTCGTAGATGAAACGCAGCTTCTCATCGGGCTCGATGCGTGCCCACAGCGTGTCGTGCAAAGCGCGCGTGACTTCGGCATCCTCGCCCGCGTAGTCGGTCGCCCGATCGACCGCGACCTCGTCGAAGCACAACTGATTGACGCCCTTGCCGCACACCTCGACATATGTGAGCGTCTTGCGGCCCAAGTGCCGCTCGGCCAGCGAGTCAAGGTCGTGGTTGCGATGCGCTTCAAGCACGTACGACTGCAGCTGCGTGTCATGCGCGATACCGGCGAGCTTGATGCCGCGATTCGCGAACGCGTGCATCTGATACTTCATGTCGTGCCCGAGCTTGCGTTGATGCGGGCTTTCGAGCCATGGCCGAAATTGCTGAAGCACGTCGTCCAACGGCAACTGCTTCGGCGCACCCGCATAACGGTGTGCAAGCGGAATGTAGCCTGCCCGAAGCGCTTCGACCGACAGCGATATTCCAACTAGCTGCGCCGCAATCGGATCGAGCGACGTGGTCTCGGTATCCATCGAAGTCAGATCGGCCGAGCCGATCTTCGTGAGCCACGCTTCCAGCTGCTCGAACGACAAAATAGCTTCGTAATCGACTTCGGGCCTCGTCTGCTCGGCCGACAGCAAATCGGCGACGCCCGGGCCGTCGTTCAGCGCTTTGGCGACCGCCGCGCTATCGATCTCGCGCAGCCACGCCTTGAATTCGTAGCGCGAATACAGCTCACGCA
This sequence comes from Burkholderiaceae bacterium, assembly GCA_035536515.1. Classification (GTDB taxonomy): domain Bacteria; phylum Pseudomonadota; class Gammaproteobacteria; order Burkholderiales; family Burkholderiaceae_F; genus JACCZX01. Next base: position 4,401 of record DATLOA010000114.1, read on the forward strand.
GCTTGTTGATATCTTGCGGCTGCACGACCAGTGCTTCGATTGACTCGAGCTCCACGCCAAGGTCGCAGTCATCGCGAATCGTCACAAGTTCGCGCGCGGTCGGCAGCCATGGCAGCGCCTTGCGCAAGTTCTCGCCCACAGCGCCCTTCACCGACGCGGCGTTCCCCACCAGACCGTCGAGCGATCCGTACTCATGCAACCATTTCGCAGCGGTCTTTGGTCCAACCTTGTCGACACCCGGCACGTTGTCGACACTGTCGCCGATCAACGTCAAGTAATCGACGATGCGCGCCGGCGGCACGCCAAACTTGCGCTGGACACCGGCGATGTCGAGCGTCTCGTTGCTCATCGTATTTACTAGCGTTACGTTTTCATTGACCAGCTGGGCGAGGTCCTTGTCGCTGGTCGACACGATCGTTCGAAACTGCTGCTCGCCGGCGCGCCGTGCCAGCGTTGCGATGACATCATCAGCTTCGATTCCGGGGATTTGTATGATCGGCCAGCCGAGCGCACCCACCGCCTCGTGAATCGGCCCGATCTGGCGCCCTAGGTCGTCCGGCATTGCGGTCCGATTCGCCTTGTATTCGGAAAAAAGGTCGTCGCGAAACGTCTTACCCTTGGCGTCGAAAACGCACGCGATGTACTCCGCGTCGACCTGCTGACGCAAAACGTGCAACATCGAGATGAAGCCGCGCAGCGCGCCGGTTGGCTCACCGCTCGAGGTGCGCAGGTCCGGCAGCGCGTGGTAGGCACGGTATAAGTAGCTGGACCCGTCGACCAGCAGCAGCGTTTTCACGTGTTCGTTAAGTCGTAAGGATGAGGAGAACGCAGTGCTCGATCATCGAAAGAACATT
>DATLOA010000115.1:0-7179 GCA_035536515.1 Burkholderiaceae bacterium
GACGCCGCCCTTGGCGATCAAACGTTCACTGGTCTGGATGATTCCGTCGATGGCGAACACTTCGATCGGCAACTTGCGCGCGATGGCCGCCACCGTGGGCGTCGAACCGAGACGGCTGATGTCGACCTGTTTGGCCGCAAGGGACGTCAGCGCTGCGGCACCCGACGGAAACTGAACCCACTCGACCTTGGTTCCGAGGCTCTTGTCGAACATGCCGGTGGCCTTGCAGATGGTCCAGATGCGCGGACCGCCAAACCAGCCGAAGCGAACGACCTCGGGATCAGCGGCTAACGCGGGTGAGGTGCTGCCGAAGAATACAAATACGGTGGAGAGTGCGGCAGCAAGCAGCCGGAACGCGCGTGTTGACATGTGATCCTCCTGAGTGTTGGACAAAAAGCAGCGGCGAGCTGAAGGCTGCCACTGCGTGCCAGTCTTGGTCAGCAAATCTAGACTACGCCACTCTGCGGCGCTATTGCTACGCGCCCTCCGTCAGCGTCTAAACGTCAGTTCGTTCCTCTTCAACCGGGCGCCGCTCTTGCAAATTGAAACGGCCATCGTAGATCGGCGCCTTGCCGGTGTTTGGCCCGGGGTACTGAACGTAGATGATCACACCGCCGGTATCGGTTCTGAGCCCAGGCTCGGTGTGCGGATCACCATGGAAAAGCATCGTTCCGGGGCCGTACTTGTTGTCGCCGTAGAAGAATTCGCCCTCGAGGATGTACCAAACCTGCGCGAAGTCGTGGCTATGCAACGGGTGCCATGCGCCGGGCTCGTACCGAACCAGTCCCGCGTTCGGCTCGGTCGGGTTCTGCGGCCGCGGATGAAATGCCATCTTGCAGGTCTGCCCCGGGAAACGCTGGACAGCCCATGGCAGCGAATCGAAATGAACGGCTTCCGGAAACGGATTTAGCTTTTGCTTTTGTTCAGAGCTCATCAGGATCGTCCGGCTACTTGCGCGGAAACTGCGGTTCAAGGAATTCCATCGTGTAGACGTCTTTGGGCTGAATGTTGTTCTCGAGCTTGGAATTCGCCTTGATCAGGTCGATCGTGGAAGCCATCTTCTGTTCGGTCATATATCCCAGACCTTTTTGCTTGGCAGTGTCCGTCACGAGCTGCCCTGCAACGATCTTCCACTGCGCCAGCACGAGCTCGCGCGACGATTCCGGAAAAGCCTTGATGAATGCGTCGGCAGCAGCCTCGGGGTCAGCAACGGCAAGTGCATAGCCCGCCATCGTTGCGTTGACGAACTTTTTCACCAGCGCTGGATTGCTTTTCATCAGCGCATCACTGGCGATCAGTCCGATCGAATAATTTTCTACACCGTAATCGGCAAAAAGGAATCTGCCCCATTCGGCGTTCGCCTTGGTCCCCGCGCTGGTGATATTCGGTTCCTCAGTAACGAACGTCATCATTGCGTCGATCTTGCCGGCCATCAGACTAGGAATCTTCGCTGGCGATGTCATCGTGACCCACTGAACCTTGCTTGCGTCGACTCCCGCTTTCTTGGCAAACACAGGAAACAACATCAAGTGGGACTCAGCCGTGGCGGCGCCCATCGTGCGGCCTTCCAAGTCTTTCGGTGACTTAATCCCGGATGCCTTGCGGTAGTAAACCGCATCCGATGACTTATCCAGGATCGTCGCGATCTGCTTGGTGTTCAAACCCTTGTCGCGACCGAACACCACGGATGCGGCATCTGCCATCGCGAACGTCGTCGTCCCGGCCGCGGAGCGCTTAACGGATTCACCGGACCCGTAGCCGCGCAGAATCTCGACCTCCATGCCTGCCTTGTCATAGAGACCCGCAGCCTTTGCCATTACGGGGCCGAAGTGCAGACCGTAGGGTGTGAAGTTCAACGTAAGCGTGACCGGCTCGGCAGCGGCGGTCAGTGGAATCGCGAACGAGGTCAGTGCTACTGCAAATAGGCGCTTAATGCGAGAAGCGGACATGTGGTCTCCTAATTTCTTTGTGAAATGTCACTGCAGGGTTATTATCACCTGGACCTCTGTAAAGTCAATCACGGGCTTCGAGTTAGTGACATTTCAGCAGTCTTACCTACAGTGGAGGCAGGCGTGAGCAGTCAGCCGGCAACGAGACAGATGGCATGGCCCACTCTTCGAGCTGTGAGTAGGCATCCCGCGCTTCACAAAGCACTCAAGATGAGCGGATCGCTGCTCGGGTTTCTTGTGTTGTGGGAGGTCTGTTGTAGGGTGTTCGAGATACCCGAATTCATTTTGCCGTCTCCCACGACAACCATTCTTACGGTCTTCAAGAAGTGGGACTTGTTCGCAAAGCACTCGCTGATCACGTTTTACGAAACAGGTGCCGGCTTCCTGATGGCGGTGGCGTTTGGTGTCTTCATAGCGGCCATCATTGTCGTAATACCGGTGCTTGCCGACCTGATCATGCCGTTGCTGCTCATTTCGCAGCTCGTGCCCAAAGTAGCCATCGCGCCAATTTTGCTGATCTGGTTTGGCTACGGACTCTTTCCCAAGATTTTCATCGCGTTCCTTATTGCTTTCTTTCCGATCGTCGTAAACACTGCGGCTGGACTTGCCTCAGTCGAGCGACCTATGCTCGATCTTGCCCGCTCGCTGGAAGCGACACGCTGGCAGATCTTCTCGAAGTTTAGGGTCCCCGTCGCACTTCCGGAGATGTTCAGCGGGATGAAGATTGCGATTACGTTGGCTGTCATCGGCGCAATCATCGGAGAGTTTGTAGGCGGAAGTTCCGGGCTCGGCTACCTCATTCTTATTGCCAATTCAGAACTTGATACTCCGCTGGCGTTCGCCGCCTTGCTGCTGCTGTCGCTGGGCGGAATCATTCTGTACGCGGCGGTGGAACTGCTGGAGCGCCTGGTGATTCCGTGGAACAAGTCGACTCAGACCGAATTCAGGCCGGTGGTCGGAGGCTGAGCATGAAGATGACGGAAGTGCAGACCGATATTTCGACAGCCATTGAGATCGATCGCCTCACTAAGCGCTACCAAACGAAAGACGGCCCCGTATTGGCCCTCGAGAACGTGAGCTTCGGAATCGCCAAGAGCGAATTCATTTCAGTGCTTGGACCCAGCGGCTGCGGCAAGACCACCCTGCTTAAGGTCTTGGCGGGACTCGAGATCGCTTCGCAGGGCGAAGTGCGGATGCATGGAAAACCGGTGCGAGGGCCTAATCGCCATACAGGGATCGTCTTTCAGTCGCCCGCATTAATGCAGTGGAGGTCAGCACTGAATAACGTTTTACTGCCGACAGAGATTCTCCGGCTACCTGCTGACCGATCGAGGAAGGATGCTCTACAGCTGCTGGAGCTCGTTGGGCTCGCGGACTTCGCAAACAAACTTCCACACGAGCTGTCGGGTGGAATGCAGCAACGCGTCGCCATTGCGCGAGCGCTGGTTCACAGGCCGGACATCCTCCTGCTTGACGAGCCGTTCAGCGCCCTCGATACGATGACGCGTAGTCAGCTCAATGTCGAGCTACTGCGAATCTGGAGTGACAGCAAGACGACGAGCATGCTCATTACTCACAGCATTCCGGAGGCGGTGTTTCTATCCGATCGCGTCGTTGTGATGACGCCGCGACCGGCACAAGTCGCCGAGATTGTGACGATTGATCTTCCGCGTCCGCGTACTCCGGAAATGCGGGTGTCTACCGACTTCGTTCGATTGACAGATCGCATCGGGCGAATCATCGGACTGGAGTACGTGTGACGGAACTTGCGTTTCTATCGGCGGGCGAGCTTGCCGAACGCTATCGATCGAAGCAGCTGTCTCCGGTCGAACTGGTCAAGGCGACTCTGGCGCAGATCGACGAGTTAAATCCGTTACTGAATGCGTTTCGCATCGTCGACCACGAAGCCGCAATTGCGGCGTCCAAGGAGTCGGAAAAGCGGTGGCTGAAGGCTGAGCCGCTCAGCGAAGTTGACGGCATCCCCTTTGGCGTAAAGGATTTACTTCTTGCGCGTGGACACACAACGCTTTTCGGCTCACGCGCGCGTGTGCCAGATCCAGATACGACAGCGGACGCGCCGGCAGTGGCTCGCTTAAGAGAAAGCGGCGCAGTGTTTCTTGGCAAAACAACGACGTCTGAGTTTGGCTGGAAAGGCACTTGCGACAGTCCGCTCACCGGAATCACGCGCAACCCATGGAATACATCTGTGACCCCGGGAGGCAGTAGCGGCGGAGCCGCTTCCGCCGCGGCAGCGGGAATGGGCGTCTTTCAGCTAGGCACGGATGGCGGCGGCTCAGTGCGCATTCCGGCCAGCTTCACAGGCCTGTTCGGTATGAAAGCAACGTTTGGTCGGGTGCCAGCTTGGCCTGCCGGACCGATGATGACTCTTTCAAACGTTGGCGTGATCACGAGGACGGTGGATGACGGCGCGCGCATGTTGAACGTCGTCACACAGTCGGATCCACGGGATTGGTACGCGCTTCCGCCAAACGATATTGATTTCTCGGGGTATACAGGTGACGAACTGACCGGCAAGAAATTTGGTTTGTATCTCGGCGATTCGAAAGCAGCTACGGACCACGAAGTCTTTGAAGCCGTTCGCAACGTCGCGCGGCTCATCGAACAGGCAGGCGCTTTCGTGGAAGAAGTTAACTTGCCGCTTGAGGATGCTTTCGGAATATTCATTGCGCATTGGTACGCTGGTGCGCAGCATCTTGTGAATCAACTTCCCAAGGATCGGCTCGACCTTGTGGACAAGGGCCTGCTTGACGCCGCACAGAAGGGAACTCAGCTTGATATAGCGACGCACTACGGGGCGATATTTGCTCGACAACGCTTCGGAGAAAAACTTCAAGCGCTTGTTCAGCGGTACGACGCGATTATTACTCCAACTCTTCCAGTACTGGCGTTTGAAGTGGGCCGCGAATTTCCGGAGGGCCGCGACTATCAGTCCTGGTTTGAGTGGGCATGCTTTCTTTATCCGTTCAACCTGTCGCGTCAGCCTGCCGCATCGGTGCCGATCGGCTTTTCAACCGGGGGTCTTCCGATCGGCGCTCAAGTGATCGGTGCGCTATACGATGATGCGCAGGTCGTCGCCGTCGCGCGATCAATTGAGCGATTGGTGCCTCGCCGGTCCTCAAACGTTCCGTCGGGCTTGCAAGGCTCCTTATAAGTGGCGACACGAGTTTCAAATAAGGCAACGCAGGAGGTCCGAGAATCGAGACCCCTTGCGGTCATCGCATTCGAGCGGCTACGAAACGACATCATCCAGTGCAAGTTGCCGCCGGGATCGAAAATCACTGAAGGAGGTCTATGTGACCTGTACGGTCTCAGCAAAGCTCCCGTTCGAACCGCACTCTTCAAACTTAGCCAGGAAGGACTGGTTCGCACCGTGCCGCGGCACGGCTACGTCATCGCGCCGATCACCATCAAGAGCGTGCAAGACATGTTCGAGCTTCGCCTTGTCTTGGAACCGGCGATAGCTTGCATGGCGGTCGGTCGAATAGATATTGAGGAACTAAAACGCTTCAATGTTGCGCCAGGGTCATCGAAGGCGGAGCAGGCCGAGGTGAAGTTTCTCGCGGCTAACCGGCAGTTCCATCTTGCGATTGCAAGAGCGTCGGGCAATCTGAGAATGCTTGCCCTGATGACCCAGCTACTGGACGAAATGGCAAAGCTATTGCACCTGGGTTTGTTTTCGTCGGATTGGCGTGCCGGATCAATGCTCGACGTTCATCACAGCCAGGCGCAGCAGCACGAGGATTTGATCAATGCCTTTGCGCGCGCGGATCCTGATGCCGCCGCGGAAGCCACGAGACTGCATGTTCAGGAAAGTCGAGATCTTGTAATGAGGGCACTACTTTCTCAGGGCTCGCTTACGGTTGGACGCGTTGCCCTTGCATAGGGCTGCAGTGCATCTTCCTGCCCTTCGGCACATCGACCCAGTTCGCCGCGTATGCAGTGCGGCTTCGACGACTTCGGGCGGCTTCGTAGCGGCGTGTCGATGGCTGACGCGTGCGGGTGAATCAGCTTGGGCCAGCGCGGGTCCCATAGCCACAGCGCGCTGCCGCACTTCAGGCAGAAGTGCCGCTTGGCCGGCGAGCGCTTGGTGCGCTTGCCTTTCTCGCGCATCAATGCGTGATAGATGCCGATGTTTCTCTCGCGCTCAATTTTATCGTGCTCGCATCGCCGCCGAGGTTGACTGCGTAGCCGCCTCCGCCGGCGGTCTTGCGGCAGTTGGTGCAGTAGCAGTGCATGAAGGGAACGGGCGAATCGGAGTGCAGGCGGAACTTCACTGCGCCGCAATGACAGGAGTCTTTCAGTCGCATATGCCCTCCAGGTGATTCGGAGAGCGTACGTCAGCACGTAATGGGAACCCGGAACATTCTTGAGGTTGAGTGAATCGCGCGCATCGGAGCACGCTAACGTGCGCGTTCCACGTTAGGCGTCACAGGCCATCTTTCGTAGTCACTCACACCCAAGAAACACCATGTCCAAGCTTCGTGTAGAAAGTTTCACCATCTCACTCGACGGCTTCGGCGCTGGCCCCGACCAGGACATCAACAACCCACTGGGCGTGGGCGGCACGTCGCTTCATGGCTGGGCCTTGTCCACACGGACGTTTCAGAAGCACCTGTTCGGTAACGATGGCGGAGCAGCGGGCATTGATGAGGACTTTGCCGCTCGAGGCTTTCGGAACATCGGAGCTTGGATTCTCGGCAGGAACATGTTCGGGCCGGTTCGCGGGCCTTGGCCAGATGAGAGCTGGCGCGGTTGGTGGGGCGAGAATCCTGTCTATCACGTCCCAGTGTTCGTGCTGACCCACTACGCACGCGCACCGCTGGTCATGGAAGGAGGAACGACCTTTCACTTCGTTACGGAAGGCATTGCCGCCGCCGTTGCGCGAGCTCGCGAAGCGGCCGAAGGCAAGGATGTTCGTGTTGGTGGCGGCGTAAGCGCTATTCAACAGTATCTTCGCCAACGCCTGATCGATGAGATGCACATCGCTATTGCGCCCGTGCTACTGGGCGCTGGTGAAAGACTCTTTGAAGGAATCAACCTTCCTGCCTTGGGCTACGCCTGCACCAGGCACGAAAGCTCGCCACTTGCCACCCACGTGGTTCTTACTCGGCAGTGATCACGGTCAAGAGGACAAGACCATGAGAAATGATCAGCAACTAAGCGACAACATGGCAGCGTTGCGCACGCTCGGCGAGATGGGAATTATCGA
>DATLOA010000116.1:0-3074 GCA_035536515.1 Burkholderiaceae bacterium
CTCGGGTCGATCGGTACGGCACTGGCAAGACGACGTGCTTGCAGGCTAGCGTTCAGCAGCTTGCCGCCGACCAGCGCCTCGACCCAGGTGGCGAGGTCATTGGCGGTGGAGATGCCTGCGCCGGCCGCCCAGCCCCACGACGGATTCGCGGACGTCTGGTCTAAGGGCGCGAGCGTGCCCGCACGCGCCGCAGCCTGCATCGTGTCGGGCAACGCGGGCGGCGTTCCCATCGTCATCACGTTGTTGCCGTACATGTAGCCGCGCGACAAAGGAGCAGGAATTGCACTCGACACGATGTCGGGGAACAACGTGTTCTTCATTCCCAACGGCGCAAATAGCCGGTCGCGCATGATGGCTGCAAGTGGCTTGCCGCCTTCGAGCTGTTCGGCGATGAGGCCGAGCAGGACTGTATTTGTGTTCGAGTAGTTGAACTCGGATCCGGGCGGCGCGAAAACTGGCGGATGCTTGTAGGCGAGAGCCAACAACTCGGCCTGTGTCCATGCCTTCGCGGGCTGTGTGTCGAGCGTTTGGTTCAGTTCGAGTGTTGTCGTGTAATTAAACAGGCCACTTCGCATTGCGAGCAATTGCTCGATCGTGATGTTTGCTCCGTTTGGAACATCGGGCCTGTATTTCGAGACCTGGTCGTCGAGCCTGAGCCGGCCCTCTTGAACTAATTGCAGGATCACCGTGCCGGTCCAGGTCTTGGTGTTCGACCCAACGCGCACATGCTGGTCGACGCCGGTGGGTACTGAGCCGCGATACGTCGTGACACCGTAGGTGCTCGTGAAGTTGCCTGTCGGCGTGCGCAGGATCACCACCGCACCGGATAAAAGCATTTCCTTCGCAAGACGCTCGACCGTGCCTTGCATCGCGGCGGCATCGATTGGGCGCAGCGCGGACGGCTTGGTGCCGACTGCGGTGCAGGCTGCAGCAACAGCGGTTGTCAAAGCAAGCAGTGCACGGCATGTGAACGCGCACACACGATTTGCAGCCCGATGAGCGGCACGGCCGCGCGTGATTTCTGTTTTAAACATGGCGTCCACAAGCTTACCGCCTACGCCGGACTCAGCCTCTTGACGCTCCGCGCCCATTAGATGCCGTGGATTCCGCCGCTTTCTCTGCGCTGTGCGCGGCTCCCCGGTGTGCTGCAATTCTCATAGCACCTGGCTGGCAGTTGGCGGCCGACGGAGGGTTGCCGTGATGTCCCCGAGAATTACCTGAGATGGCGGTCGTAGCGGTCATCAATCGCAAGGGTGGCAGCGGCAAAAGCACGCTGGCCACGCACCTTGCTGGCCACTGCGCAAGTGCCGGCGCTTCAGTGATGCTTGGTGACGTCGATCGCCAACTATCCACGCAAACGTGGTTACGCCAGCGTAAGACACAGCGGCTCGGCCAAGCCAAGGACATCATGGGCTGGAACATCGATCCCAGGAGCTTCGTCCGCCCGCCCGTTGGCATCGAACACGTCATCGTCGACACGCCCGGCGGTCTACGTGGCTTCGATCTGGCGCGAGTCGTGATGTACGCGGACGCGATCTTGATACCGGTGTGCAACTCGATCTTTGATCGCGAGTCGGCGAGCGAGTGTCTAGACGAGCTGCGCTCGCTCCCCCGAATTGCGACGGGCCGCTGCAAACTAGCTGCAGTCGGCATGAGGCTAGACGCTCGCACTAAATCGGCAGAAGTTTTGCGGGCCTGGGCAACGAGCTTGAATGTTCCGTTCATCGCCGTGCTGCGCGAATCGCAGACCTATGTTCGCTGCATCGAAAAAGGACTTTCAGTTTTCGACTTGCCGGCGGCTCAGGTCCCAGCCGACCTCGCACAGTGGGAGCCGATCCTGGATTGGCTGCACCCGATCATGCAGCCGGCACAGCGCGCCGCGGATGAGGTGCAGAGAACAGCGCCGAGGATGCGCGCTGCAACCAGCTCAGCCGTCAATGACGCCGCGACATGCGAGCCCGCGCAGCGAGCATTGGAACCGATTTCGTCCGCGCGACAGCGTGCGCTCAACTCTCCTAGGCAAACGGCGGTCGCCACGTCAGCATTGCGCCGTTTGCGCGACGCGTTACCCATCCCGCGCTTTCTGCAACGCACGCCGTAAGTCCGGCTCTCTGCCGGAGGTACTACTTCGACAATCGACGGCGTTTGATGGCAATCCGCCATTTCGAACCGTTTCGACTGATTGTCGCCAAGCACAGCGGATGGTCGATGTCACAAGCGCTATTGATTGCGCTGCCGTGCCCGCTGGCTGGGTCGGTGCTCGTGATTTCGATGCGCACATCCTCGCGAATTGTCGAGAACTGAGCCTCCCCGTTTGTGGATGGCTGCTGCCGCGTCGGCACCTCGACGTATTGAATCGTCACGTACTGTCGTCCCCCGACATTAGAAAGAGCAATGTGTTTGGCTTCTGCCAGCACAAGCTCGTTACCGGCGCAGTCGAGAGCCAATCCAGCAGAGACTGTCAACGTTCCTGCGCTCTCTGAAACCTGCAGACCGGTGACAACCCCCCATCCGTGCAACAGGCGGTTGTGCAGACGGAGTTTTGCACGGAAGTATTCCTGCTCGTCCTGAAGATCCGCCGCCGTTAGTAGTCGACCGGCGTAGAAATGAGGGCGTTCGAAATGACGGAGCTGCGACATAGGTGACTCAGAGACTTCAAACCAAGCGCGCGGAGTATTGAGGGTTCGGAAGCACAGGTCAACAAGGGTGGCGGCCGCGCGCTGAACTTATTTTTCTTGCGATCGCCGAACGTGAATTTTCCGTAGCGCGCCCGGCTTTCTCGCGGCACCATTCTCGAACCGGCAATTTGCGCTGCACGCCAGCAGCGAATTTGCAACCTGATTGAATCGGTGTGAGGTAAACGTTATGGGCTTCTGGTCGAAGCTAAAGCGCGCGGTGCGGCGGGTTGTAAAGGCGGTCGTGCGTGGAGTGCGGGAGATCGTCAGCCGCATCCTTAAGCTGGGAAATGCCATCCTGACCTATCTCGGCATATTGCCGATCAAGCAACTCAAGCTTCGCATCCTGATACTCCGCAATGAACTGGGCAATCCGGTGGCGAATCACGCAGACGTTCT
>DATLOA010000117.1:0-3228 GCA_035536515.1 Burkholderiaceae bacterium
GGAATGGTGTTGATCGGGGTTCTGGGTCTTTTTCTCGACTACCTGATGCGTCAGGCCGCGCGGCTGGTGATGCCGTGGCACCGCGGACAGTAGCGATGGCTCAAGTCAACGTCGACCACGTCAGCAAGTTGCATTTCTCTATCAAGGGCGAGCCTTTGCTCGCTCTGATGGACGTGACGTTTCAGGTCGAGAAAAACGAGTTTTTCTCGATTGTCGGTCCGAGCGGGTGCGGCAAGACGACGTTGCTGAATCTGCTCGCTGGCTTCGAGCGACCCACGCGCGGTGAGCTTAGGGTTGGCGGCAAGGTCATTACGGAACCCGGCTGGGAGCGCGCGGTGGTGTTTCAGGAATACGCGCTGTTTCCCTGGTACACCGTGTCGCAGAACATCCGCTACGGGCTGCAGCGCAAACGCTTGCCGGAGACAGAACAGAGCCGGCTGGTCGACCACTACATCGGCCTCGTCGGCCTGCGCGGATTCGAATCGCGCTATCCGAGAGAATTGTCCGGGGGAATGCGACAGCGTGTCAGCATCGCGCGCGCGCTCGCAGTCAACCCGTCGATCCTGTTAATGGACGAGCCGTTCGCTTCGCTCGACATCCAGACCCGCGAGTACATGCAGGATGAATTGCTGAAGATCTGGCAGCGCGAACCGAAGACCGTTATTTTCGTCACGCACAGCATCGACGAGGCGATCAAGCTTTCGGACCGTGTCGCCATCATGGGCCCGCGCCCGGGACGCATCGATGAGATCAAAACGGTCGACTTCGAGCGCCCGCGCGATCCCACTAATCCCGAAGTCGTGCGCCTGGCCGCCGAGGTCAAGCAATGGCTGCGACAGCAGGTATTCGAAAGCAAGTCGGCGATGCAGGCTGCTTAGAGAAGATCAATCGATTTGCAGCACGACTTTGCCGGACGTGTGCCCCTCTTCGACGAGGCGATGCGCGGTCGATGCGTCTTCCAACTGCAGCACTGCGCTTAGCAAGACCTTCAGCTTGCCCTGTTCGAACAAGGATGCGCCATTTTCGAGTATCCGGGTCTGCGCGCGTCGCGCCTCGGCATCGTTGAGATACGAAGGCGCCGTCATCTGCACGAAGCCGACGCTGATGTTGCGCAAGCGCGCGACGTTGATGTCGGCGAGCTCGCACGGTGTAGAGAGCAGCGTCGCAACTCTGCCGTACATGCGCAGCGCCTTGAACGATTTGCAGAACGTCGCGCCGCCGACTGTATCCAGCACCACATCGACCCCGCGTCCGCCGGTCCAGCGAAGCGCCTCTTCGACGAAGTCCTGCTCGCGGTAATCAATCGATAGTTCCGCGCCGAGGCTTTTCACGAGCTCGGCCTTCTCTTTGCCGCTGACGGTGGCGGCGACCTGCGCGCCTCTGACGCGCGCAAGCTGCACGGCGATGTGCCCGACACCGCCTGCGCCCGCATGTATCAAAACTTTCTCGCCAGACTTCAACGCTACCCTGTCCACCAAAGCCTCCCACGCGGTGATCAGAGCGACCGGGATCGCAGCGGCTTCGGCCATCGACAAAGTTTTCGGTTTGCAAGCCGCGTGCTCTTCGTGAATTACTGTGTATTCAGCGTATGCGCCCGGCTCCAGCCCCAGCCCGTTGCTGAAGAAGTAAATCTCATCGCCCGGGTGGAACCGCGTAACCGAAGGTCCCGTCTGTTCTACGACTCCAGCGCCCTCAACTCCCAAGATTGCTGGCAAGTTGTCGGGGTAAAAGAAGTGTTGCTTGCGGATTTTCGTGTCGAGCGGGTTGATTCCTGCCGCGCGAACGCGAACCAACAGTTGATTGGGGCCATGGGACACGGGCTCCGCGATGGTGGCAAGCTTCAGCACATCGAGCCCGCCCGGTGCCGTCATCAGAATCGCTTTCATCGCGCCTTTGTACTCCTAGCAAATCGCTGTGCGAGCAGTGCTACCGCGATGCCGAGAGCTATGGCCCATTCCAAGGACAGCGTGATCGTTGCCACAAAGGTCACTAGTAGCGGCCAGCGTTGGCCGCGCTCTTCCTGCCAGATGCGAATGATCTCGCGGCGGTCTATCAACCCCCAGGCGACGAGGAATAACAGTGCTGCGATCACCGCGAATGGCAGATAGCGAGCCAGCGGCGCCACGAAAAATAGAATGGCGATCAGGAAGAACGCTGAACAGATGGCTGCCAGCGGCGTCCGCGCGCCGGACACGGCATTCACGCCGGAGCGATTGAACGAACCGCTCGCAGGGTACGCGGAGAAAAAAGCTCCGGCGAGATTCGCCAGACCCTGGCCGATGAACTCCTGGTTGCTGTAGAGCTTGTCGCCGTGCCGGCTCGCCAGAGCCCGCGCGATTGCGACTGCTTCCGTCAGCGCCAGCAAAGTCATCACCAGGGTTGCACCAAACAGCACGCGTACCGTGTCGAGCGAAAGATCGGGCATCGACAACGGCGGCAGCGCGCCGGGGAGCGCTCGCACCGTCGGCAGTCCAGGCCATTGAGGGACGTATTGCGCGAGCACCCACGCAGCGACAGCACCGATCACCACACCTGCAAGCATCGCGGGCACCCAGCGATTCAACGGCCGCCATGCGAGTACAGCGACGATCGTCAGCGCCCCCACGAGCGGCGCGCTCGGTGCGATGCTACTCACTTGCGCGAGCGCCATGCGAACATTGTCGACGACGCTGATACCCCGCGGCAGATCGAGCCCGAGAAACGCGCCGATTTGACTATTGATGATCAGGATCGCGGCACCGGCGGTAAAGCCTACGATCACCGAGTGCGGCACGAACTCGGTCAGCCTTCCTGCGCGCGCGAGCCCAAGGATGAACTGCAACGCGCCGACCAGAAACGTTAGCGTTAAAACGAGTGCAATGTAATTCGCCGATCCCGGCACTGCAAGCGGTGCGATCAGCGCCAACGTCGTCAGCGAAATCGCAGTCGCCGGCCCGGTCACCATCAGCCGGCTTGATCCGAACAGCGCCGCTACCACGCACGGCACCATCGCACCGTACAAGCCATATTCCGGCGGCATTCCGGCAAGCGTCGCGAATGCCACGCCCTGCGGCAACACAACGATCGCGCCCGTCAGGCCGGCGAGTGCATCCGCGCGCAGCGCACCAGGCTCGCGCAGTTCCGGCAGCCAGCGAGTAATCGGTACGCGATCAAGCAGCCCGCGCCGCATCACGCAGCGGCGGAAGTGTCGGGCGCGAGTTCGGCCAGCTTCAACCGCTGCACCTTGCC
>DATLOA010000118.1:0-3864 GCA_035536515.1 Burkholderiaceae bacterium
GTCGACCATCGGCGCCACAATGGCGCGAGCTTGCTCGGCTTGCGCGGGCTTGTGATCAAAAGCCATGGATCGGCCGATGCGATTGCGTTCGAGAGCGCGCTCAAGCGCGGCTTCGAGCAGGCGCGGCACCGCGTCCTCGACCGAACCGTCGCAGAGATGCGGCCGTTCGTTGCGCAGTTGGCGGAGTTGGAGCGCGCCGGCCGCGGGATTCACCCGGCTCCAGCCGGGGCATGACCGACACTTATTCACGCATCACGGGCACCGGTTCAGCGCTTCCGGCGCGTGTTGTTTCGAACGCCGAGCTCGCGCGTGATCTCGCACGGCGCGGCGTTGAAACGTCGGACGAGTGGATCGTTGCGCGCACTGGCATTCGGCAGCGTTATCTGGCGGAGGTCGGGACGACTACAGCCGATCTTGGTGCTCGAGCCGCGCGCGAGGCTTTGCGAGCAGCCGGACGTGCCGTGCGCGACATTGATTTGATCGTCGTCGCTACATCGACACCGGACCAGATATTTCCAAGCACAGCGTGTCTGGTCCAAGCGCAGCTTGATGCCGATCAGCTCACCGCATTCGACGTGCAGGCGGTTTGCAGCGGATTCGTCTACGGTTTGGTGGTCGCCGACGCGATGATTCGCGCCGGATTGAACCGGCGTGCGCTCGTCATCGGCGCCGAAGTGTTTTCCAGGATTCTGGATTGGAACGATCGCACCACGTGCGTGTTATTCGGCGACGGTGCCGGCGCCGTGGTGCTCGAATCGTCGAACGCGGCCGGATTGATTGCCTCCGAGTTGAAAGCCGACGGTTCGCAGGCTGCCGTGTTGTGTACGGCCGGGCGCGTTTCTCAGGGAAAAGTTGAAGGTCATGCGTTTCTGACGATGGACGGACCGGCGGTGTTTAAGCTCGCGGTCAATGTTCTCGGAACTTCGGCATTGAACGTCTTGCAGCACGCGGGACTGGACGCTGCGCAACTTGACTGGCTGATTCCGCACCAGGCGAACGTGCGAATACTGAACGCAATTGCCAAGCGCGTTGGCGTGACCGAGGAGAGAATGGTGGCGACCGTGGATCGGCACGGCAATACTTCGGCAGCGTCGGTGCCGCTGGCACTCGACCTTGCGGTGCGCGATGGCCGTATTAAGAGCGGCCAACACGTGATGCTGCAAGGCGTTGGCGGCGGTTTTACCTGGGGCTCGGTATTGCTGCGCTGGTAAACATGTCTGTCGCACTTTCTGGCATTTGTATTGCGCGCGGCCGCACGGCCGCTCCGAAGGGCGCGCGCGTAATTAATCGCGACGAGTACACGTGCCACCGCAAGGTCGCGTACACGAGGAGCGCAACAAGGTGAAGATTGCGTTCGTATTTCCGGGGCAAGGGTCGCAGTCAGTTGGCATGCTCGACTCGTTTCGCGACAACGCCGCAGTGCAGTCGGTCGTCACGCGCGCGTCAAGCGCGCTCGGGCAGAACATCGGAGCGCTGATCGACACCGGCCCGGCCGAGGAACTGAACCTGACGATTAACACGCAGCCGGTGATGCTGACCGGGGCGTATGCGATCTACACAGCTTGGCGGGCGGCGGGCGGAATTGAGCCAGCCGTCGTTGCCGGCCACAGTCTGGGCGAATACACCGCGCTTGTTGCGGCCGGCACACTTGAACTCGAAGACGCGGTGCAGTTGGTTCGGTTTCGCGCGCAGGCGATGCAGGAGGCGGTGCCGGTCGGAATGGGCTCGATGGCGGCGATTCTCGGCTTGTCCGACGAAGCCGTGCAGCAGGCGTGCAGCGAAGCCGCTCAAGGCGAAATCGTCGAGCCGGTCAACTTCAACGCACCATCACAGGTGGTGATCGCCGGGCACTCGCGCGCAGTCGAGCGTGCTTGCGAAGTTGCGAAGCGATTGGGAGCTAAGCGCGCAGTGCCACTTGCCGTGTCGGCTCCGTTTCATTCGTCGTTGTTGCAACCTGCAAGCGATCGGCTGCGGCAGCGGTTCGCGCAGTCGGCGCTGAAGACACCGCGCATCGATTTAGTCAACAACGTCGACGTGTCGGTTGAATTTGAGCCGTCGGAAATCGCCGATGCGCTGGCACGACAGGCCGCCGGGCCCGTGCGCTGGGCCGACACGATTCGCAAGATGAATGACCTCGGCGTGACGCATGTCGTCGAGTGCGGTCCCGGGCGCGTGCTGTCCGGGCTGACGAAGCGCATTGCACCCAACCTCGAAAGTTTGGTGGTTAACGACAGCGCAACGCTTGCTAGTACGCTCGCTGCTCTGGACGCATGAACGTTTTTCTGCCCGACTGCCTTCGAGATCAGGTAGCACTCGTTACCGGAGCGTCGCGCGGAATCGGCGCGTCAATTTCCGATCAACTCGCGCGCGCCGGTGCAACGGTCATAGGTACGGCAACCTCGCAAGACGGCGCGGAGCAAATCACACAGCGGCTTGCAGCGGCGAACGGGCAAGGGCGCGGCGCAGTGCTCGACGTGCGCGACGCCGCCGCAGCCGATGCGCTGATCGATGCCGTCGGCAAGGAACACGGCAAGCTTTCGATTCTCGTTAACAACGCGGGTATTACGCGCGATACGCTCGCAATGCGCATGAAGGATGATGACTGGTCGGTGGTGATAGACACCAATCTGTCGGCAGTGTTCCGGCTGTCGCGCGCGGTGCTGCGCGGCATGATGAAGGCGCGCCACGGACGCATTATCAGTATCACGTCCGTCGTAGGCGCCAGCGGCAACGCGGGCCAGGCAAACTATGCTGCTGCCAAAGCGGGCGTGACGGGCATGACGCGGGCATTGGCACGCGAGCTCGGCAGCCGCAACATCACTGTCAATTGCATCGCCCCCGGGTTTATCGAGACCGATATGACGCGGCAGCTGACCGATGAGCAGACCCGATCCTTGCTCGCGCAGGTTCCTCTCGGCCGCTTGGGCTTTGTTGACGAGATCGGCGCCGCGGTTGTGTTTCTCGCATCGGCTGCAGGGTCGTACATTTCGGGCGCCACGATTCACGTCAATGGCGGCATGTACATGGCGTGACGTGCAGACGTAGCGAGCAGCCCGAAGCCGCGTCGAGGAGCGGAGGCACTCGACCTGCATTGAGCACTCATATGCAAGATTGGGGCGCGCAGTAGTTTGCACTCGGGCTGTTAGAATTCGCGCGCTTTTTTGCTCTGGAGGAGTGAATGGAAAACATTGAACAACGAGTCAAGAAGATTGTCGCCGAGCAACTGGGCGTCAACGAGGCAGACATCAAGATCGAATCGGCATTTGTAGAAGACCTTGGTGCGGACTCGCTTGACACGGTCGAGCTCGTAATGGCGCTCGAAGATGAGTTTGAATGCGAAATCCCGGACGAAGAAGCCGAGAAAATTCGCACAGTGCAGCAGGCGATCGATTACATCAACTCGCATCAGAAAGTCTGATCCTCCGCTTCATACGCTTCAGCAATCCCGAGGAGTACTTTGCAACAGCGCCGCGTAGTGGCCACCGGCCTCGGGATGGTGTGCCCGGTCGGTAACGACGTTGCGAGTTCGTGGGAAGCGATGCTGGCGGGGCGCTCCGGCATTGGCCCGATCACCCGCTTCGACACGTCAGGCTTGCAGTGCCGCATTGCGGGTGAGGTCAAGGGATTCGACGTTGCCCAATACACGCCGCCGAAGGAAGCGCGGCGGCTCGACACGTTTATTCATTACGGGGTCGCGGCGTCGGCGCAGGCGCTGAAGGACTCGGGCATCGAAGTGTCCGACGCCAACCGCGAGCGCATCGGCTGCGTGATCGGCTCGGGCATCGGCGGGCTGCCGATGATCGAGAACAATCACACTGAGCTGATGAATCGCGGCCCGCGCCGCGTGTCCCCGTTTCTGATTCC
>DATLOA010000119.1:0-2174 GCA_035536515.1 Burkholderiaceae bacterium
TGAATCAAGCCTCCGAGCAGCGCATACGTCAGGCGCGTGTACACGACGGGACTGGAGGCATCGACAAACACTTGGTCGTCGGCATTCAGCTTCAGCCCACCGATCCGGTCGAACGCACCGGCAACATCGATTTCGAGCACCGGCGCGTGCCGGGCAAGCAGCGCTGCCGCTTGCGGCGCTGAGATGACCGGAACACCGAGCGCGTCGATACTCGGCGTTGTCGGCGGTATGTCCGAGCCTTGAGCAGGTACGTAGCGCTGCAACCGGCCGCGCACCGGCAACGCATCGAGCGGCGTTGTAAATGCCGTGCGCGTATCGGCCTGCCAGCGCGCGATCCCCGCGGCGAACGGCAATCGCGTCAATGGATACACGCCGAGTGCCCGCAGACCGATGCTGTAGTCATCCGGCACCTTGGCGGCAGCTCGCAGAGATCCGATCGCCGCTGCATCGGTGCCATCAGCGCTCTCCATCAGGCTGCGGCAGCGTGGTAAGTCGTCAATGCTCAACGCAGCGTTCGCGAGCTCGGTCGCACGCGCCGATTCGTCGAGCTCTCGCAAACGCGCGCGCCAAGCCTGCGTTTGCTCAGAACCCGTTGCACGCGCAGCAAGTGCCGCACTTAAGCGGTCGACGCGCAGGTACGGGAATCCGGCGATGCGATGCGCTTCCGCGTCGCGCACGCGCAGCAACTCGACGCGCCGATCAATGTCCGCGAACAATCGGGCGCAGTAGCCGACGGCGTCGTCGCGTTGCAGGTTCTGCGCCATCGGCGGCAATGCATAAGGGTCGACGGTCGCACACCCGGACACCACGAGCAGTACGAATGCGAGCTGTACAGCCCGGGCCGACGCCGCAACTAGCTGAACTCGGCTCATTGCGATTTCTCAATCGAAGCGCGGCCAGCCTGTCGCCGCACCATCTCGCGCACCATTGCTTCGAATTGCAGGCGCACAGTCTTGGTCACCATCGCGGTGCCGAACAAATGGCCGACGATCGGCGGCAGCGGCTCCGCAAGCTCGAAGCGCGACTCGTAGTCGAGCCGCACGCCGGCCCTCCGCTCCAACGTGACAACCGCTAAGCCGTAGCTGCCTGAAAAAGAGCGCAGCGTCTGTGATGCGCCATCAACTTCACCGGGTTCGGAGCGCGCCACGATGCGCTCGTACGGCTGCTGCGTTATCACCAGCCGCACACGCACCGGAACATCGAAGAAAAAAAGCGGAAAGTGCCCCACGTGCTCCACCGTGAGGCGCGTACCCTGGCGCGCGATCACCTTCGAGCGGTCGATGTTCGGCAAAAACTCACGCATGTGCTCGTAATCGGTGAGCGTGTCCCACGCGACTCGCGGATCAACAGCAACGCTGGCATGGGCCCGAACGTAGAACGTATCGCCTGCGCGTTGGACTGAAACGGTCGGCAAAGCCTGAGGGCCCGCATTCGCGCCCACGTGCAACAACAGGCTAAGTGCCGCGACGGGTTTCCAGACTTTCCAAACGTCGAATCGCTTCGGCGTTGGTCCACGAAAAGCAGGCATCCGCGGCTGCGCGCCACGCGAGCCATCGAAAGTCGATGTGTTCACGAGGATTGAGTTGCGGCTCAAAACGATCTGGCCAGCGAAGTCCAAAAACATGCTCCTTATTATGCGTAACGCCAGCCGCATAGCGATGACGCCAGTGCTCGTAAATGGCGAAGCTATGGCTCACTTTCCAGTCGTCAAGCTGCTCGCCGGTGACACGCACTCCCGTCTCCTCGGCAATCTCACGCACGCATACGGTGCGCAAAGGCTCATCGAGCGTCGCCTTGCTGCCGGTGACCGATTGCCAGACCCCGGGATGGTCGGCACGCTCGATGATCAGCACATCGAGTGCCGGCGTGTAGATCACGACCAGCACCGACTCCGGAATTTTCACCCGAGGCGGTGCGTGGTTGAAGGTGTTCTCGGCTCCATCGTCTTTGCTTCCCCACGCACGCGAATGTGGAGTTCGCGCAGCTGCTTCTCATCCACCTCGCTGGGCGCCTGCGTCAGCAAGTCCTGCGCGCGCTGCGTCTTCGGAAACGCGATGACATCGCGGATCGATTCGGCGCCAGCCATCAACGTCACGATGCGGTCGAGCCCAAACGCGACGCCACCGTGCGGAGGCGCGCCGTACTGCAGGGCGTCCAGCAAAAATCCAAATTTC
>DATLOA010000120.1:0-3345 GCA_035536515.1 Burkholderiaceae bacterium
GTAGAGGTTCTTTTCGTCGTGCACGACGCGAACTTCGGTCTTGAAGCGCGTCTCGGCGCCGGGCTTGGGCTCGTACTCGAGGAACTTGTCGATCACCTGCGCGTTCTGCCACGCGGGATCATCGGTCTTGCCGTCGAGTACAGGTGCCGACGCAGCGCGGGTCGACGCAGCGACGGTCGCGCTCGCTGCGTTGAGCACCGGCATCGAGCTCACTGCTGACGGTGAAGGCGGATTGCTGACGACTTTCGTTCGATCCTGCGCCGCCAGCTGGCCGGCGAAAAACACCAGGGAGATCGAGGATAGCGAGAGGAGTGTGACGATTGATTTTTTCATATGGGCCGCGACGGGTGGAGCGGTGTATGACGAGCGTTGACAACCGGGTGAGACAGTCAGATCCGCTGATTGGTTTGGCTCCCAGATGTCCGGATTTGGTAATTCCACCTTACGGTTGGAGCGACCGGTTAGTTCTCGACGCGGCCGAGGTCTTACGACATTCTGACAGTTGTTCGAGATTTGCGATCAGAAGCGTGGAACCAGTCTGCCGGGGGCGGCGTATTACGCCGCAACAGTGATTTCAGGAAGGCTGGCCACACTAGTTGCTGGCGCATTCGGTGCTTCCTGCCAATACTAGGTGACTTCATTTACGAAGGACGCCGGCGCGTCGCCTTCGATTTACGGCAGGCAGCTTCTGACACGGATCCAGCTCTCGTTGCAACTCTCCTTCAATAAGATCGTACTCGCGGTTTGCCTGCCGCTCGTCTTGCAGACCCGAGGTCTCGGAGCTCAAGCCGTCACTCCGCCCACTCAAGCGCCGCGTGGAAGCTCGATTTTCACGCTCTCGATAGTGGTGCGCGCCGAGGCAACGGGAGCCCCACTTCCGTACAGTACGATCATCATCGACCCGCTCAGCCGGGAAAGATTCACCGACCGGGACGGCACGTTTCGGTATTTCGCAGTGCCACCTGGCAAGTACAAGGTTCGCGTGCGACAGCTTGGCTATCTACCTGTCGACACCACGATGATGCTCTCGGCAGTCAATGCCGATCCCGTCTTCTTTCTCGTCAAGGTTGCGTCAACGCTCGCTGACGTGGAGGTCAAAGCGCCGGTGCGGCTGTGCCACGTCCCCGACGAAAACGGATTCGTTAGCGATGAGGACTTGGCGACCGTACTCGGCGAAGCGCGCAAGAATGCCGAGCGGGAACGGCTCCTGCGACGGACATATCCATTCGAGTACAAGCTCGCACAGTCGCACGACACGTACGATCTGAAGGCCAACATCCACAGAATCATTTATGACACGACGACATTCCGCAGCGACGACAACTGGCGGTACCGTAAGGGCAGAGTACTGTCAGACGACCGGAACAAGCTCTTCGGTCAAGTGCGAGTTATGCGGCTGCCTACGCTAACCGATCTTGCAGACGTGCGGTTTCTCACTGCGCACTGCTTCAAGTACGCCGGAATGTCCGATGAGGATAGCATCCCCACGCACCGTATCGACTTCGAGCCGACCCCGGATATCAAATCACCGGACGTAGAGGGGTCGATCTTCATCGACAGTGCGACATACATCATTCGCCGCGCAGAATTCCGGCTGACGAAGGGTGGAAGCATCAAGCCGGCGGTGCTCGGTATGAAAGTGACGACGACTTACCGCGAGATTCTGCCCAACGTCGCATTGTTCGACGAGATCAACTCCGTTCAGCCGCTGCCATTGGGAGTGCCCGGTAGCAACCACTCCGAATTCCGGCAGAAGCAACGGCTCCTGAGCTACCGATTTTTGTACGGCGGGCCACCGGGTAGCCAACCGCCGATGATCTGGAAGAAGGCCACGAGAGTTTCGCAAACACCTGATGTAAGTAAGTAGATACTTGCATTCGGCCTGGGCGGTCTCTAGGTTCCCCGGCCTATGGACACCAGAACCGAGCTACTCAAGGCCGCTGCGCAGGTTTTCTCGCAGCACGGCTTCCGCGGATCCACGACCCGCCGTATCGCGGAAGCAGCGGGCGTAAACGAAGTCACGCTGTTCCGCTACTTCGGGTCGAAGGAGGCACTCCTCCAGGAAGCGATTGCCAACACTTCCGAAGGCCCGACCCTCACGACCTTCCCCGAGACTCCCGTTGATCCAGACCGGGAGCTCACCGAATGGTGCGGCGTGATGATCGCTCGCCTGCATGCCAAGCGCTCCATCATCCGCAAGTGCATGAGCGAGATCGAGGAGCGGCCGGAAATGATCACCACGGCGGTGAGTACCCCCGTTCGAGCCGCCAATGATTTGTCCGCCTATCTGCGGAAGCTGAAATCAATGGGACTCACGCAGACGGACTTCGACGTCGCAGCCGCAGGGGCGATGCTGCTCGGTGCGGTTTTTCACGATGCGATGGGTCGCGAGATGATGCCGCAGATATATCCGGCGCAGGCGAAGGCGGCTCGGCTTTACTCGCGACTTCTTCTCAACGCAATCGGTTTCAAAACGGGCAACGGAGGCACGCGGTGAATTTTGTAGCAAAGATTTCAGGTCTGGCTGTCGTCGCTGCGGCGCAGCTCTCGGCGCAGGGCACAACGCCGGCCGCCGCGACATCGCAGAGACAGGCAGCGACTCCGCTGTCGCTCGAGGAAGCCGTGCGCAGAGGCGAATCCCAGAGCGAAGCGGTTCACATCGCGCGCGCTGGGGTTGGGCGAAGCGAGGGACAGCAGCTGCAGGCGCGCAGCCAGTACCTCCCGCAGATCTACGGATCGGGCAGCTACACCCGCACGCTCAAATCCCAGTACGAGGGGTTTGGTGGAGCCCCTGCCGACACGACAACATCGACGGCGCCGGAGCCTCCATGCGACGACTACCTCAGGGATGAAAGCGCGCCAATCGCCGATCGGCTTGCGGGCCTCGAGCTTTCAGCACGCTGCGCGTCGGGACTCAATCCGTTCGCTTCGTTCAGCAGTCTGCCGTTCGGCCAGGCGAACCAGTACAACTTCGGGCTGTCTCTCTCGCAGAATCTGTTCAGCGGCGGGAGAATGGCAGCCCAGACAGCGGCCGCAAACGCCGGTCGCAGGTCAGCCGACATCGAGCTCACCGCTCAGCGCGCGCAGATCATTCTCGACGTCACCGAGGCGTACTACGATGCCGCGCTGGCAGATCGGCTCGTCGCGATCACCCAGTCGTCCTACAACCAGACGGAACGTGTCTTCCAGCAGACGCAGCTTGCGAAGAACGTCGGCAATATCTCCGAGTTCGAGCTGCTGCGGGCGCAGGTGACGCGGGACAATCAACGTCCGGTTGTCATCCAGCGGCAGAGCGACCGCGCGGTTGCGTATCTCCGCCTCAAGCAGCTGCTGAACATCCCGCAC
>DATLOA010000121.1:0-15269 GCA_035536515.1 Burkholderiaceae bacterium
CGGGATTTACTCGTCACAGGGACAACTGTACGAGCCGGTCGACAAGGACCAGGTGATGTACTACCGGGAGGACAAGAAAGGCCAGATTCTTGAAGAAGGCATCAACGAAGCGGGCGCGATGAGCTCGTGGATTGCGGGCGCAACGTCATATTCGACCAACAATCGCATCATGGTGCCGTTCTACATCTTCTATTCGATGTTCGGCTTTCAGCGCATCGGTGACTTGGCATGGGCCGCGGGTGACATGCAGGCGCGTGGATTCCTGCTTGGCGCTACGGCGGGACGCACGACGCTAAACGGCGAGGGATTGCAGCATCAGGACGGCCATTCGCACCTGATGAGCTCAACGATTCCGAATTGCGTCAGCTACGACCCGACCTTTGCGCACGAAGTGGCGGTCATCATTCAGCAGGGCTTGAAGCGCATGGTGGAGAACCAGGAAAATGTCTGGTACTACATCACGTTGATGAACGAAAACTATCCGCAGCCTGGACTGAAGAAGGGACAGGAAGAGGGAATTCTCAGAGGGATGTACCTTCTGCGCGAAGGCCCGGCCGGAAGCGGCATGGGCAAATCGATTCCGCGCGTGCAATTGTTGGGAAGCGGCACCATCCTGCGCGAAGCGATGGCTGCGGCGGACATGCTTGAAAAAGACTGGGGCGTTGCCGGCGATGTTTGGAGCGTGACGAGCTTTACCGAGCTGCGGCGTGACGGCATCGATGTCGAGCGGTGGAACCTGCTGCATCCGACCATCAGTGGCAAAGAGCAGGCTCGCAAGGCGTATGTCACTCAGCAGCTCGAGAAAAGCGCCGGGCCGATTGTTGCCAGCACTGACTACATGCGCCTTTATGCCGATCAGATCCGTGCGTACGTTCCACACGGGCGTGAGTATCGCGTGCTGGGCACGGATGGCTTCGGCCGCTCAGACACGCGCGAGAAGCTGCGCGAGTTCTTCGAAGTCGATCGTCGCTACATAACGATTGCCGCGCTGCGCGCGCTGGCTGACGAAGGCACTGTGTCGGCGGCCAAGGTTGCTGATGCAATAAAGAAGTACGGCATCGACGCCAACAAGCCCAATCCGGTTACCGTGTAGAGCCGAGCGATGGCACAACAAGTCGAAGTAAAAGTTCCTGACATCGGCGACTTCAAAGACGTCGAAGTCATTGAGCTGCTGGTCAAGCCTGGCGACGCGATCGCGAAGGACCAATCGCTGATCACGGTCGAAAGCGATAAAGCGTCGATGGAAATTCCGTCGTCCGCTGCCGGCATCGTTAAGCAGCTGATGGTGAAGCTTGGCGACAAAGTCTCGAAGGATTCGCCGCTTCTGATGATCGACAGTGACGTGGCTGCGGCTCCTGCCGCGAAGGCTGCGCCGGCCGCTTCGGCGCCATCTGCGGCTTCGGCTTCATCTGCTGCGCCGTCTGCGCCGGTTGCATCCGGCCCAGCCTCGGTGAGCTTGATCGAAATCACGGTGCCCGACATCGGTGACTTCAAGGATGTCGAAGTCATTGAGCTGCTAATTAAGCCGGGCGACACCGTCGAGAAGGATCAGTCGCTGATGACGGTCGAGAGCGATAAGGCTTCGATGGAAATTCCGTCATCGCATGCGGGCGTTGTGAAAGAGCTGAAGATAAAGCTCGGCGACAAGGTATCGAAGGGAACGCCGGTCGCCACATTGACCGCGGCCGCGGGCGCGGCTGCGAAGCCTGCCGACACGGCGGATGCTTCCGCGCCGGCCGTGTCTGCCACGGCGACCGCCCAGAAACCGGCGCAACCGACATCGTCTCCAGCCGCTAAGCCTCGATCGCCGGAACCTAATGCCGCCGAAACGCCGCCACGCTCGCATGCGTTCGCGACTGAAATGGGTGCGCGTCCCGAGCCGATCGATCTCGGTCCGGCCGCCGGTGCGAAGCCGCACGCGTCGCCGTCGGTGCGCAAATTCGCGCGTGAGCTCGGCGTTGAACTGAGCGCAGTGCGAGGCAGCGGGCCGAAGGGGCGCATCACCGAAGACGACATACGCTCACACGTCAAAGGCGTGATGGCAAGCGGCGCGCGTCCGGCGAGCAGTCCTGCCGCTCCGTCGACCGGCGCGGCCTCGCATCTGCCCGCGTGGCCGCAGATCGATTTTGCGAAGTTCGGCCCGATCAAGCGCGTCGAAATGTCGCGCATCCGCAGAATTTCCGGCCCGGCGCTGACGCGCAACTGGGTGACGATTCCGCACGTTACGAATCACGACGATGCAGATGTCACCGAGCTCGAAGCTTTCCGCGTGCAGTTGAACAAGGAGAACGAAAAGAGCGGGCTGAAGCTGACGATGCTCGCGTTTCTGATGAAGGCTTGCGTTGCCGCGCTGAAAAAGTTTCCCGAATTTAATTCGTCGATCGACGCCGAGACCGGCGATGCGGTGATCTTGAAGGACTATTTCCACATCGGGTTTGCCGCGGACACGCCCAACGGCTTGGTGGTGCCGGTGGTCAAGGACGTCGATAAAAAGGGCGTCATCGATATCGCGCAGGAAACGGGTGCGCTCGCAGCAAAAGCGCGCGACGGGAAGCTCGGCCCGGCTGACATGCAGGGCGGCACGTTTTCGATCTCTTCGCTCGGCGGCATTGGCGGGACGTATTTCACACCGATCATTAATGCTCCCGAAGTCGCGATCCTTGGCGTCTGCCGGTCGCAAACGCGACCGGTGTGGGACGGCAAACAATTCGCGCCGCGCCTGATTCTGCCGCTGTCACTGTCGTGGGATCACCGCGTCGTTGACGGCGCCGGCGCCGCACGCTTCAACGCGTATCTTGCGCAGGTCCTCGCAGATTTTCGCCGCGTGCTCTTGTAATGCGATGACGACTATCGTTGTCGTAAAGAAGAACGGAGAAATTGCAATTGCTTCCGACGCGCTGGTGACGTTCGGAGAAACGCGTCTGCCGCATGGCTACGAAGTCAACGAAAAGATTTTCTCGATAGGTGATTCTTATATCGGCCTCGCAGGCAGCACCGCGCATTTCGTCGTGCTGGCCGAAGCGATGCGGCATCTGGCCGACGAATGCAAGCTGAATAGCCGCGAGCAGGTGTTTAGCACTTTTCAACGATTGCACGTTATCTTGAAGGATAGGTTTTTTCTGAATCCGAAAGAAGACGATTCCGATCCGTACGAGTCGTCACAGATCACTGCCCTGATCGCAAATCCATCGGGCATTTACGGCGTGTATTCGTATCGCGAAGTGTTCAGTTTCGATCGGTTCTGGGGAATCGGCTCGGGCCGCAACTTCGCTTTGGGCGCGATGTACGCGACCTACGATCGAGCCAAGAATGCGCGGACTGTTGCAGAAATCGGCATCAAGGCAGGCTCCGAGTTCGACAAAAGCTCATCGCTTCCGCTACGCGTATTCAGCTTTCGCACTGGGTCCACGGCGGGCGCCGACTTACAACAAGCAACGCAATGAGCACCATCGAAGTTCAGGTTCCGGACATCGGCGACTTCAAGGACGTCGAAGTCATTGAGCTTTTGGTCAAGCCCGGCGACACGATCGCCAAGGAGCAGTCGCTGATCACCGTCGAAAGTGACAAGGCGTCGATGGAGATTCCATCGTCGGCAGCGGGCGTCGTCAAGGAGCTGCGGGTCAAGCTCGGTGATAAGGTGTCGAAGGGCAGCGCGCTGTTGTCGCTCGAAGCTTCGTCGACTGAGGCAGGTGCACCCGTGCCCGCCTCAACTGCGTCTGAGCCGGCCAAATCTGCAACGGCCACGCGGACCGCAGCGCCGGCCGGGACGGCCGCAGATGCCGATCAGCCCGACATCGAGTGCGATGTGTTGGTGCTCGGCGCCGGCCCGGGGGGATACTCCGCCGCGTTTCGGTCGGCCGATCTGGGCAAAAAGACGGTGTTGGTCGAGCGCTATGCAACGCTTGGCGGCGTATGTCTGAACGTCGGGTGCATTCCGTCTAAGGCGCTGCTGCACGTCGCGGCGGTGATGGATGAAGCGTCGCACTTTGCGAACATCGGTGTCGATTTCGGGAAGCCGTCGCTCGATCTTGACAAACTCCGTGCACATAAAGCTAAGGTGGTCGGCAAGCTCACCGGTGGTCTCAATACAATGGCCAAGGCGCGCAAGGTGACGGTGCTGCGCGGCGTGGGCATGTTCGTCGGTCCGCATCGGCTGCAGGTCGACACAACCACGGGCGACGGGCGCGATGCCAGCGGCGAGAAAAAAGTCGTGCGCTTTGCGAAAGCGATCATCGCCGCCGGCTCACAGTCAGTGAAACTTCCATTCATTCCTGACGATCCGCGCATCGTTGATTCGACCGGCGCGCTGGAGCTGACTGCGGTGCCAAAGCGCATGCTTGTGATCGGCGGCGGGATCATAGGACTTGAGATGGCCACTGTGTACTCGACACTCGGTGCGCGCATCGATGTGGTGGAGATGCTCGACGGCCTGATGACGGGGGCGGATCGTGATCTCGTCAAAGTCTGGCAAAAGTTCAACGACAAGCGCTTCGACAAATTGATGCTGAAGACCCGAAGCGTTGGCGTAGAGGCAAAGCCCGACGGGATTCTGGTCACTTTCGAAGGCGAAAAGGCGCCGCAGCAACCTCAGCTTTACGACCTGGTATTGCTAAGCGTCGGACGTGCGCCTAACGGCAAGATGATCGGTGCCGATAAAGCCGGCATCACAGTAAGCGACCGCGGCTTTATCGAGGTTGATCGACAAATGCGCACCAACGTGTCGCACATATTTGCGATTGGCGACATCGTCGGCAATCCAATGCTGGCACACAAGGCAGTGCACGAAGGGCATGTTGCCGCCGAAGCGGCGGCAGGCGAGAAGAGCCATTTTGACGCGCGAGTGATTCCATCGGTGGCGTACACCGATCCTGAAATCGCGTGGGCTGGCGTCACCGAAGAAGAAGCCAAAGCGCAAGGCATTAAAGTCAAGGTCGGCAAGTTTCCGTGGCAGGCGAGTGGGCGTGCCATCGCCAACGGTCGCGATGAAGGTTTCACAAAGCTGATTTTCGATGAGTCGTCTCATCGCATCATCGGCGGCGGGATCGTCGGCACTCATGCCGGCGACCTCATTAGCGAGGTTGCGCTGGCGATCGAGATGGGCGCTGACGCGGTGGACATCGGCAAGACGATTCATCCGCACCCCACACTCGGAGAGTCGATAGGCATGGCGGCCGAGGTAGCGCACGGCACGTGTACTGACTTGCCGCCGCAGCGGAGGTAAGGCCCAATCAGCCGTCCCTGCTTCGTCCGTCCGGATGCTTGCGGCGCGATTGATTTGTAGTGTGCAAGCCGTACCCTTAGAGCCTCCGTACATTCTCGTAGATCAAGTCATCGGGCGATGGGGTTTCTTGAATTTCTCGCGGCAGGTGCTGCGCCCGATGCGGTCGCTGCCGATGAGTATCCCAGCGGCGCGATGCGCTGGTCTGATCCGAACACGTGGGGCGGTAAGCTTCCGGTTCGCGGCGAATCAGTCACGGTCGACGTCGGCCGCACGCTGATCATCGATCAGGACATCGATGTAGGCTCACTGCATATCAAAGGCGCTGCAATCGTCGAGCGGCGCGACATCTCGATCGGCGCTGAATGGATTCTGGTCGAAGGCACCGGCGCTCTGATTGCGGGCAGCGCTGAGAAGCCATTTAAACAGCAGCTGCACATCACGTTGTGTTCAAGCGTTTCTGAACAGAGCGCATCCGCGCATCCGAAGTTGGGCAGCAAATTTCTGGCGGCTTTAAATGGCGGGATGATCGAATTGCATGGCGAAGCGCGCACGTCATGGGTACCGTTGGGCAACAGCACTGCGCCAGGCCACGACACGCTGCGCCTGGCGCAACCAATCGACTGGCGTGTCGGTGAGCGCGTAGCGATTGCCTCTGGCGCCGACCATTGCCTGCTTGAAGAGCGGGCAATCGACCACGTCGGCACCGACTGCATGACCGTACACCTCGCAAAGCCTGTGTGGCATCGTCATCACGGCAAGCATGCCCCGTTGCGGCACGTATTGCCGGGCTCGATTGGCAAGGTCGTACTTTTGTCGCGCAACATCGTGATCGAAGGCTGCGCAGATTCCGAGCGCAACAGTGTCGGTGCGTATTGCATGATCGGTGGCGCCGCCGACGACGCACGCCATTCGATCGGACGTTTTTCCGGCGTCGAATTTCGCCGCATGGGGCAATTTAATCGTCCTGGCCGCTACCCGCTGCATTGGCACGACAGCGGCGACGCGGCTGACAGTTCGGTTATCGGCTGCCTGATTCATCAGTCCTACCAGCGCGGCATCGTCACTGTAGGTTCGCGCCACGTACGTATCAGCGGCAATGTCGTGATGAAGCCGTACGGCCACGGCTACATCGTAGAGAGCGAGGACAACTCGCCCCAGCTGGTGACGACCAACCTCGCGCTGCGCCCGCGTGTGGTTCGCTTCGCCGATCAGAAAATGCGCAGCTACTGCGAGCATCGGCCGCGCGCATTCTGGATCGTGCAGTCCGCCGCCGCGCGCACTTCCGCACATTAAATCTTGGTCTGCGCCTGCGCCGTATCATTCGGCGCGGGGGCAGCATGGCGACGCAAGACCAACTGAAACGATCGGTTGCACAAGCCGCGATCCGCTTCATCAGGGATGGCGAAGTCATCGGCGTCGGCACCGGCTCGACGGCTGACTACTTCATCGACGAGCTTGGTGCGCAGAAAGATCGGATCGCAGGGGCCGTGGCAAGTTCGGAGCGCAGCACCATTCGGCTCGCGCACTACGGCATTCTCCTGCTCGATCTGAATGACGTCGAATCGTTGTCCGTGTATGTGGATGGCGCCGACCAAATCGACGCCCAGTTTTCGATGATCAAGGGCGGCGGCGGTGCGCTCACGCGCGAGAAGATCGTCGCCGCGGTGGCGCACACGTTCGTGTGCATCGCCGATGAAAGCAAGAGAGTGGAAAGGCTCGGCGGATTTCCGCTGCCGGTCGAAGTCATTCCGACCGCGCGTGCGTATGTGATGCGCGAGCTTGCCAAGTACGGCGTGCCCAAAGTGCGATCCGGATTTACGACTGACAACGGCAATGCGATCATCGACGTGCACGAACCGGAAATCTGTGACGCGCGCGCTCTCGAGCAAAGCATCGACTGCATTGCGGGCGTCGTCACCAACGGATTGTTCGCCGCACGGGGCGCTGATGTTCTTCTGCTGGGAACCGCAAGCGGCGTCATCGAATCGCGACGACCCGCCGCGCGCACAAAAAATTGATGGCAGCAGGAACAGTGAGGCGCTACCGCCGACGCTCAGTGCTCGGGGCGCTCCTTAGCGGAATCGGTTGGATTGTCGCAGCACTAATTGTGATCGCTGCAACGTACGTAACGGCGGCGATCGCGCTGGGAGCGATTCCCGTCAACGCGGCGTTCACGGAAACACCGGATGGTGTACCGATTTATCTGCGTACGAACGGTGTGCACGCCGAGGTGATCCTGCCGACGCGCGGCGGCAGCATCGACTGGAGCATTGAGCACCCGCCCGCCCACATGCGCTCGCTTCCCGCGCCACTGGAGTGGGTCGCATTCGGCTGGGGCGATCGCGGATTCTTTGCGAACACTCCGACCTGGGCCGATTTGAAACCAACGACAGCGCTAATGGCACTCAGCGGCCTTGGCCCCGGCGCAATGCATGTCGAGTACATCGAATCGCCACGCATGTACAAAGCGCGCGAAGTCAAGATCAATGCCGAGCAGTACGCGCGGCTCGTTGCGTTCATCCGAGCCTCGTTCGAGCGCGACGCAGCCGGGCGCCCGCTTCGCACGAGCCTGCCCGGCTACTTTTCGACCGACGCGTTTTACGATTCCAGCGTGGACTACAAATTTTGGTTCACGTGCAACGAATGGGTGCGAAAGGCGCTAAGCGAAGCCGGAGTGCGAACGGCGGTGTGGGCACCGTTTGATACGGCGTTGTTTTATCAATTAGAAAAGATCAACAGATGAGGCGGCTGGAGTTCGGGGCAGCAGCAGGGTGCGCCAGCCACTGCAGTCGCAAGAGGATCCGTATCCGAGGTTTTTTCCTCTAATAAGCAAAGCGTCGGCCGCTGGCGCTCCGCGATTTTTTCCAGCTAACTCGGCGGCACATATCCCTGCGCGACATCTGCCCCTTCTCCGAAAAAATGTTTTTCCATTTGCGTCAGCAAATATTTCCGAGCTCGCGTGTCTGCAAGGTTCAAACGATTTTCATTGACCAGCATAGTTTGGTGCTTCAACCATCCAGCCCATGCTTCCTTGGAAACGTTTTCCCATAGCCGTTTGCCCAGGTCCCCCGGTACCGGGGGAAAGTCGAGGCCTTCTGCTTCGCGGCCGAGTTTTACGCAGTTCACCATCCTTGCCATCGTCACTCCTAAAGCTGCTTCAGCAGCACCTGCGAGCGCCGCTGCCAGTTGTACATGTTCTGCCGCTGCTGCGGCAGCTCGTCAACCGTCGCCGGTTTGTATCCCCGCTTGATGAAAAAGTGAGCGGTGCGTGTTGTCAGCACGAACAATTTCGTCATGCCGGCCGCGCGTGCTCGCGCTTCGATGCGCTTCATCAACCGTTCGCCGTCGCCGAACGCCTGGTAGTCACGATGCACCGTCAGGCCCGCCAGCTCGCCCATTTGTTCGCGCGGGAACGGATACAGGGCCGCGCAGCCAAGAATAAAGCCATCGTGCTCCAGCACGACGAAGCGGTCGATCTCACGCTCAATCAGCTCGCGCGGACGTTTGACCAGCGTGCCGTCGGCTTCAAGCGGCCCGAGCAGCTTGATGATGCCGCCGACGTCGTCGGGTGTCGCATCGCGCAACTGCTCGAGGTCTTCGGAGGCGACCATCGTGCCGACGCCTTCATGAGTGAACAGCTCGGCGAGCACGCTGCCGTCCAGCGCATATGAAAGGATGTGTGCGCGCGCCACGCCCCCCTTCAGCGCCTTGATCGCGTATCGCAGATTGAACGCGGCATCAGGCTTGACTTCGCCGGTGGCAAGCAGAGCTTCGGCCGACTGCACGGTGAGCTCGCTGCGAAGCTCGCCGTCGGCGCCGCGTACGCCTTCGGTTTCGGTGAGTAAAATGAATTTGTCGGCTTTTACCGCGGTAGCCACCGCGCACGCCGTATCTTCCATCGTCAAATTGAACGCTTCGCCGGTGGGCGAGAAGCCAAGTGGCGACAGCAACACGATCGCACCATTGGCCAGCGTGAAGCGCAGCGCATCGGCGTCGACCTTGCGCACAACACCAGTCAACTGATAGTCGATACCGTCGATCACACCGAGCGGTCGTGCGGTGACGAAGTTGCCACTCACGACGCGCACTTTGGAGTGCGCCATCGGCGTTGACGGCAATCCCTGCGAGAACGCTGCTTCGATGTCCAGCCGAATCTCGCCTGATGCTTCCTTTGCGCATTCGAGAGCGGGCGCGTCCGTGATACGAACGTCATTCTCGAAGCGCGACTCGACGCCTTTTAATGCGAGCTGCGCCTGCACTTGAGGGCGCGAGCCGTGCACCACCAGCAGCCGGATTCCCATCGCGTTCAGCAGCGACAGATCCTGCACCAGCGCTACCAAATGACCTGCTTCGACCAAACCGCCGGCGAAACCCACAACAAACGTCCGACCCCGATGCGCGTGCACGTAGGGGGCCACTTCGCGCAGCCAGGCGACGAAGCGCGCATGGTCGCTGGTCGGTGAAGTCGAAGCAATCGGCGCGGCGGTGACGGCATCGTTCATTCGCAAAAGTATACTTATCGACGTTACGAACGTTAGAGATTCTCCAATGACAACGCCGCGCTAACCGCGCAGCGAACCGATGCAGCCACCGATTTCCGACAACGCGCCAGGGCTGCGCAGGCCCGCCCGTCGTCGCGCACCGCTGCCGGTCATCACGTTTCCAGAAGATCTTCCTGTTTCCGGCGCGCGCGAGGAGATCGCTCGCGCGATCGCATCGAATCAGGTCGTTATCGTCAGCGGCGAAACAGGCTCCGGCAAGACGACTCAGCTACCGAAGATTTGTCTCGCGCTGGGACGAGGTGGCGATGGCCTGATCGGCCACACGCAACCGCGGCGCATTGCAGCGTCGAGCATCGCGAAGCGCATCGCGGCAGAGTTGGGCACCGAGCCGGGCAAGGTCGTCGGCTACAAAGTGCGCTTTACCGACCGCACCCAGGCCGGCGCGTCGATCAAGCTGATGACCGACGGCATCCTGCTTGCAGAAACGCAAGGCGATCCGCTGCTGGAGGCATACGACACGCTGATCATCGACGAGGCGCACGAACGATCGTTGAATATCGACTTTCTGCTTGGCTACCTGCGGCAATTGGTGCCGAGGCGACCGGATTTGAAAGTCATCATCACGTCGGCGACGATTGACGCGCAGCGCTTTGCGCAACACTTTGCGAGCGACGGTGTCCCAGCGCCGGTCATTGAAGTCTCCGGGCGGCTGTACCCGGTCGAGCTGCGCTATCGCCCATTGATTGACGCAGAGCGCGCAGACGACGTCGATGACCGCACGCTGATGCAGGCAATCGTTGATGGGGTCGACGAGCTGGCCGGCGTCGGAAGTGGTGACGTGCTGGTCTTTCTGCCTGGCGAGCGCGAGATTCGCGAAGCCGCTGAAGCGCTGCGCAAGCACCATCCCGCCGGCGCCGAAATTCTTCCGCTATTTGCACGGCTATCGGCCGAAGAGCAGGAGCGTGTGTTCCAGCCGACATCGCGCGCGCGGCGCATTGTGCTCGCCACCAATGTTGCCGAGACCTCGCTGACAGTGCCTGGCATCCGCTACGTGGTCGACACCGGGCTTGCACGCGTCAAGCGCTACTCGTATCGCAACAAGGTCGAGCAACTACAGGTCGAGCCTATCTCGCAAGCGGCGGCGAATCAGCGCGCCGGCCGCTGCGGCCGCGTCGCCGACGGCGTTTGCATTCGCCTTTATGGCGAGGACGACTACGCGAAGCGCGCGCGGTTTACTGATCCGGAAGTGCAGCGCTCTTCGCTTGCCGGCGTCATCTTGCGGATGAAGTCTCTCGGTCTGGGCGATGTTGCACAGTTTCCGTTCGTCGAGCCTCCGCCGGGACGCGCGATCGCCGACGGCTACCAGTTGCTCGCCGAACTGAACGCGGTCGATGCGCGCAATGAACTGACGCCGGTCGGCAAAGAGCTTGCGAAGCTGCCGCTCGATCCGCGAGTCGGCCGCATGCTGCTCGCCGCACGCGGTCAGCATTGCCTGCACGAGCTGCTGATAATCGCCGCGGCGCTTTCGGTGCAGGACGTGCGTGAGCGACCGCTTGAGGCACAAGAGGCCGCCGACCATGCGCACCGCCGATTTGCCGACGAGAAAAGCGATTTTTCATCGCTGATCAAGCTGTGGACATTTGTGCAAGACAGGATTGATCACAAAAAATCGAATCGCAAGCTGACCGAGGAGCTGAAGAGCCACTTTCTAAGCCCGCGCCGAGTTCGCGAGTGGATCGACGTGCACACCCAGCTCACAACGATCGCGGCCGAGCACGCTTGGCGCAACAATTCGTCGGCAGCTACGTTCGAACAGGTTCACCTTGCATTGCTTGCTGGCTTGCTTGGCAACATCGGCACGCGTGTCGTAGATGCCGAGCGTGGTGAGCCGCCGTACTCGGGAGCGCGTGGTATCAAATTCTTTATCTGGCCCGGATCGGCGATACTTAAGAAAGCGGGTCGATGGATAGTCGCCGCTGAACTCGTCGAAACGTCGCGGTTGTATGCACGGACAATCGCGACGATCGAGCCCGCCTGGGTCGAACGCGTGGGGGCACATCTCTTAAAGAAGAGTCACAGCGATCCGCATTGGGAAAAAAAACGCGCAGAGGTCGTCACCTTTGAGCGCGCAACGCTCTATGGATTGGTTATTTACGCGCAGCGCCGCGTTGCCTTCGGCCCAATCGATGCCGACCTGGCGCGCACGCTGTTTATTCGCGAAGCACTCGTGCAGGGTGAGTTTGAAACACGTGCACCATTCCTTTCGCATAACCTGAAGCTGATTTGCCAGATTCGCGAGCTGGAACACAAGACCCGCCGGCTCGACGTGCTGGTCGATGAAGAGCTCATCTTTGCCTTCTACGCACGCTTGATTCCATCTGGCATAAGCACCGGCGTCGACTTCGAAAGCTGGCGTGTCAAAGCTGAACGCAGTGATGCGAAGCTGCTGTTCTTATCGCGCGACGAAGTGATGCGGCATCAGGCGGCGGGCATCACGACCGATCTTTTTCCGAAGCGAATCACTTTACGCGGCGCTGGGGGCGAGCTGCAGTTGCCGCTCGATTATCACTTTGAGCCCGGTAGCGGGCGTGACGGCGTCACGATGACCGTACCGCTCGCCGCACTGAATCAGGTTGACTCCGACGAATGCGAATGGATGGTGCCGGGGATGTTGAAGGAAAAGGTGCACTTGCTGCTCAAGTCGCTGCCGCAAAAATTGCGCCGTAATCTGGTGCCTCTGCCCGAATATGCAGCTGCGTTCGTCGAGCGGGCCGACGGGCGCGCGGAGCGATCGTTGATGGACGCGTTAATACTGGACATGCGAAGCCAGCGCGGCATTGTTAGCCAACTCGCCGATTTCAGGCGTGAATCGTTACCTGCGCATTTGCAAATGAACTTCAAGGTGATCGACGAGCAGGGCCGGCAACTGGCCATGGGCCGCAACCTTGCGCAGCTGCGGTCCGAGCTCGGCGGACAGGCGCGCGCGACGTTTCAGCGCGTTGTCGAGCGCGACGACAGCGTTGCCGAACGGCTGCAAGATCGCATCACCGACTGGGAATTTGGCGAGCTGCCGGAGGTGGTCGAGGTGCAGCGCGCGGGCCAAACGCTGGTCGGCTATCCGGCGCTCGTCGATCATGCCACGCATTGTTCGATCGAGGTGTTCGATACGCCTGCGCAAGCCGGCACACACCATCGGGCGGGCCTGCGCCGATTGTTCCAGCTGCAATTGAAAGAGCAAGCCAAGTTTCTGCAGAAGAGTCTGTCGAGCCTCCAGTTGACTCAGGTGCGGGCCTCGACGGTTGGATGGCTTGCTGCTGCGTTTCCCAGCTACGAACAACTTCGCGAAGAGATCGTGACGGCTGCATTCGATCGCACGTGCCTGGTACTACCGTTGCCGGCGGACCGGTCTGCGTTCATTCAGCGCAAGGACGAGGCGCGCAGCAAGCTCAGCCTGATTGCGCAGGAGTTGGCGCGACTCGTGACGACAATCGTTGATCAGGCTGCAGTCCTAGCACGCAAGCTGCATGCGCTCAAGGCTGCGCACGTGATCGCCGACGTCGAACAGCAATTGTCACAACTCTTCACGCCAGGCTTCGTTGTGACCACGCCGCCGCTGCAGCTCGCCCAGTATCCGCGCTATCTGAAGGCGATCGAATTGCGAATCGACAAGGTAAAGAGCGATCCAGCGCGAGACGCTGCAAAGACGAGCGATGTCCGGTCGCTTGTGATGCCATGGCAGCGCGCG
Source organism: Burkholderiaceae bacterium (assembly GCA_035536515.1). Taxonomy (GTDB): domain Bacteria; phylum Pseudomonadota; class Gammaproteobacteria; order Burkholderiales; family Burkholderiaceae_F; genus JACCZX01. Next base: position 13,469 of record DATLOA010000121.1, read on the forward strand.
GTTGTCGCGCGCAAAGGGGTCAGTGATCCACGGCTCGACGACTTTCGATGGCTGCTCGAAGAGCTGCGAGTCTCGCTCTTTGCTCAGGAATTGAAGACGCCGATGCCAGTCAGCATCAAGCGTTTGCAGAAGTTCTGGCAGAGCGTGAATCGATAACGCCGCGCCGCGGCGCGGTCGATCACGTCGTCGATTTCGAATCGCTTCGATTTGGTCCGCGGCGAATTCCTCGCTGGTCATCCGGACCCTTCTCGATGTCGAAGCTGAATTCGCGGACCAGTTTCCCGTCGATGTACACGCGCATTTTGTGCGCGCCGATCGGATCGCCCGGTGCGTAGCGCCATTCGTTCGCGATAAAGCCAAGCCGGGTTGGAATGATGCGCTCGGTGACCGCCGTCTTGCGATCGGGCGAAATGCTAAAAATCCCCATCGCTTCGCCCGGACCCCACGTCGGCGGCGCCTCTGGCAGTTCAAATTCCTCGCGCCACACAACGGTGGGCTTGCTTGTTTTGAAAAGTATGTACCAACCGTAAGGTGCGGCGGGTATCGCGGGAAATTTGTCCGTTTCGTACAGCAGCCGGCGGCCGGCAGGATCTGCGCCAAAGACGCCGAACTGTGCTGTCACCACCTGAATGTCGACCGTAGGTGACTGGGCCACCGCAGGCGTTTTCAGATCTCCGCTGGATGGCGCTCTGTTTGTGCCATCCGTCGCAACTTGCGACGCGCAGCCGGCGGCCACCAATGCGGCAGCAAAGACACTGATCAAGTTAACGCCGGATGCCATCGTCTACCTCCGAAAATAACGGCCGGTGCTTGCAGGCCATTTGATTAAATCATAGAAAGGGAGGGCGCATCCCTCAGAATGGTCCACTAGCGCCTACCGTCCTTGCGCTTTGGACTAGCAAAACGCATACGCGTTGCACGCATTGTTTCTTTTCTCGTTGTAGCGTCAATTAGAATTTAAGTCATAACGCAAGATCGGGGTGAGGGCCAAATGAAAATAGGTTTGTGCTGGTGCGGCACACGCTGAGGAGTGGTGCATGACTGCGCCACAGCAGTGCGTGCGCTTCGGATTGGTGATTGTCGGCGACGAAATTTTGTCCGGCAAGCGCCAGGATAAGCACCTGGTCAACGTCATCGAATTGCTCGGTGCCCGCGGCCTTCAGCTCGCGTGGTCGTATTACATTGGAGACGATCGCGACGCGTTGGTTGCGCTTTACAAACGCACGTTTTCCAGTGGTGATGTGGTCATCAGTTGTGGCGGTATTGGCGCCACACCAGATGATCACACGCGGCAGGCGGCTGCGGCCGCCCTTGACGTGCCGCTGCACTTGCATCCGGACGCGGCGGCGCTGATAGGCGAGCGCTGCGCAGAGATGGCCCGGAAGGGACACGGCAGCGCCGACATGAGCACGCCCGAGAATCAACAGCGGTTAAAAATGGGTGAGTTTCCTTCGGGCGTCCAGATCATCCCGAATCCGTTCAATCGCATTCCGGGTTTTTCGGTCCAAAACCATTGGTTTTTGCCGGGCTTTCCCGTCATGGCATGGCCGATGATCGAGTGGATTCTTGATACTCAGTATGCGCAACACTTTAACAGTCATTCGCGCGTCGAGCGCTCACTGATTGTTTTTGAAGTGGCTGAATCGTTGCTGACGCCGCTGATGGAAGATGTCGAGCTGCGCTTTCCGGGCGTGCACTCGTTCAGCCTTCCGTCGGTGGGCGATGGCTCCGATGGCAAGCCAGCGCGGCGGCACGTGGAGCTCGGAGTGCGCGGCGCCGAGGAATCAATCATTGAACGTGC
>DATLOA010000122.1:0-3730 GCA_035536515.1 Burkholderiaceae bacterium
CCCAGACCGGCAGCGTGCAGACCGTCATTTTCTACGGCAGCAATGCCCATGAGCTCGCGCCCGCCGCGTACGACGCGGCCGTCCGTATCAATACACCGCTGACGATCGATTCGCGGGGCAACGTGTACTTCGGCTTCATGGTGATAGGCGCGACGCCGATCGGATTGCAAAGCGGCATTGCCCGCGTCGCGCCTGACGGTACCGCGAACTGGGTGAGCGTTGCGGCGGCGTCCAACAACACGCTGCTTACCAAGGTGGCGATGAACAGCGCACCCGCGTTGTCGGAGGATCTTTCGACGCTATATGTCGTCGCGACAAACACGCCTCCCGCCGGCGAGCGCCCATGGGGGATGCTGCTTGCGCTCGATGCGCAAACGCTCGCCACCCGGGGACAGGTCGAGCTGCGTGATCCCGCCACCGGCGCACGGGCGTGGATCAGTGATAACGGCAGCTCGTCGCCATCGGTAGCGCCCGACGGCGACGTGTATCACGGCGTTCTGGAGTCGAACGCGCCGGCGCATAACTTCCGCGGCTGGCTTCTGCACTACGACGCGTCGCTGACAGTGACCAAGTTACCTGGGTCATTCGGCTGGGATCAAACGGTCTCGTTCGCGCCGCGGGCGATGGTGCCGCAGTACACCGGAGCATCCTCGTACCTCGTCGTATCCAAGTACAACAACTATTTCGGCGTTGGCAGCGGCAACGGACGCAACCAGATGGCGATCCTGGATCCCGCACAGAATCAAATGGACATGATCGCGGCCATTCCGGTCATGCGTGAAGTGCTCACGATCCTCGGACCGACGCCAGAGTTTGGCCAGCCAGGCGGCCTCGGTGCCGTGCGCGAGTGGTGCGTGAACACGACAGCAGTCGATCCGGCGACGAACTCGATCCTCGTCAACAGCGCCGACGGCCGCTTGTATCGCTGGCACCTGCCAAGCAACCAATTGACGCAGAACGTGCGCTTCAACAATGGCTACCTCGAATCGTATACGCCGACTGCCATTGGGCCCGATGGCAAGGTGTACGCGATCAACAACGCGACACTGTTCGCGGTGGGCCAATAGTTTTTGTTTGCACGGCCACGACTAAGCTCTTCAATCGAACGCGATCGAATAGACCAGATCGAGGGCGGTGGTCGTACCTGCGCGACCAATCAACGACAGGCGCCGGCTGATTTGATAGTTCAGCGCGACATACGTCGCAGCGCCCGAGATCGCCTGCTCGAACGTCAAGTACAGGTCGTCGTTTAATCGTTTGCCGATGGCGATGAAATCGCTCGCAGCCGTCGTGCCGGTTGCGCTGCGCAACGTGCCGGCGACAGTTTCGCGCGGCAGTATCGACGCGCTGTCCTGCCCGGGGCGCAGGCTGATCTCATCGATGCCGAGCGATTGCATCAAGCCGGCGCTGGCACTGTCGACCTGGCCCGCAAATAGCGCGCTGGCAGCCGCGGATAACAGAGCGCGCTCCTGCCCGCCGTCGCCCGCTGCCCCGGGCGGCCTGCCGAGCACCAGCCAATTTAGTTTCTCCACATCGGTCATCGATGGGTCGGAGTACAGCCGTACGATCGGGCGCGCTGCGGTGCCGCCGATCGACACGCCCACGTCGACCGGCAATCCGGTGCGCACGGCCAGTACATTCAGTGCCGGATTTTCGACTGGCCCCTGAAACGTGAGAATGCCGCGTTGGATTTGCAGTCGCTGGCCATATCCTTGGTACGTGCCGCCGCGCGTGCGGACATTACCTTCGGCAAGCAGCTGGCCGGGACGTCCCGAGATGTCGAGCGCGCCGTCGAGCCGCGCTTCGAGTCCTGCGCCGCGAATGTAAAAACGCTCGCCGAGACTGCCGCGGATATCGAGCGTGACATCAACCGGCGTCGCATCCGGCTTGCCAGGTTGCTGAGCGCGCACGACCACTACGTCGCTCGGCAATGTGCGTGCACCGCGCAGGCGCGAGAAGTCGACGTACGCCCCGTCGACTTTCAGCTTCGCGTACAGGTCCGCACGCTCAGGTGCGAGAGTAATTCCTCCTTCGCCGCTTACGACCATCCAGCGATCACGCCGCTGCAGGACCGGCAATCGATCGGCCTGAATTCCGACACTGCCGGTCAACGTGCGCAACGCAACGCGTGCGACCGCGCGGAGGCGCCCGGGCGTGCTGAAGTTCACCGACTCCGCAGCACGCTTGTCGTCGGGCGCTACGCGAGGCGTACCGCTGAAGACGAGCTCGTTAACCACCAGTACGCTGTCTTCGAGGTTGGCGTCGAGGGTGCCGTCTTCGAGCCGCAAGCCTTGCTCCACGTATGCAATACGCAGTCCGCTCGCGCGAATCGGACCCGACGCGGTCGGTTCCGCGGGCGTGCCTGAGACTGCAGTCTTGATGCTGCCCGATCCTTCGACTTGCACGCTGTCGCCGATTAGCGGCCCAATCCAACTGAGATCGGGCAGCACGGCGTCGACGTCGATGCGAAACGGGCGAGTGCGTGCGATTTGCACGCCGCCGCTGGTATCAACGTACGCATCGATCACTGCATCGAGCCGGCCCAGTGCTTTGCCGCGCACATACGCAGTTCCAGTCACTCGATTGTTCAGCACACTCAGCGCTAAACCAAGATCACTGATGCCGATGGGATTCAGTGCATCGATGCCGCCGTAAATGTCGCCGCTGGTGCGCTCGACGATGACGACGCCAGTCAGCGTGTCGGCGAGATCGAGTTGCCAGCGGCCGCGCAGCGTCAGCGGAGGCCGGTCGCCGGTCCCGGTTCTCACGACTCGGCGCGCAGCGGTCGCGCGCGCGTCGAGCACTTGTGGCTTGAGCCCTTCGAACGTACCCAGCGTGCGCCAGCGCCCGGCGCTGAGCTGAACCTCCACCGCAGAAAATTGCGTACCGCGCGCGTCGAAGCGCGCCGGACCGAATGCTACCGAGCCGGGTGCGACCGAGATCGGCGCAGGTTCCGAAAGCCGCAGTTCCAGCGGCTTGCCGCTTTCGGCTGCGATCAACGATCCGCGCCACGCATAGACTCGATCAGCTCCCGCGCGCCAGCCGCCGCTTGCAACCAGACGCACTGGCTGTTTCGATAGCGTCGTGCCGCTCAACTCCAGTTTGTGATCTGATGTGACGCCGCGCGCGACCAGCGTTGCGGTGGAAAGAGACGCGTCCGGATCGGGTGCGCGGTGGCCGGTCAGATTCACCGTAACGGCGAGCGGGGCGCTGGCCGCGGTGCCGCCGGAAATCGACGCGCTCAGGCTGTCGATCGTCTGGCCATTGGCGAATTTCAGATCGCTCGCGGAAACCTCCGCGCGCAATTGCGGCGCCGAGAATTCGCCACTCGCGGTACCACGCGCGGTGACATTGCCGGACGTGCGCGGCATGATCTCCGCCAGTTGCGGCGCGATCAGCTCGAACGTCAGCTCGCGTCCGGCACCGAGACCTCCACGCGCCGTCAAGCGAGCCGAGCGTGACGCGACGCTGACGTCGACATCGATGCGCTGATCCGCCAGCGCAATAGTTGCACGGCCGTCGAGCGCACGTCCCATCAGCTGGCTGTCTGCGAGTGCGATCTCTGCGCGGCCGATGATCGCCGGCTTGAACCGCGCATCGAGCGCGACACGCCCATTGAGTCGTGTCTCGAGCCCTTTGACCAGACGTGCGAGGTCGAGCTTGTCAAATGTGCCGTTGATACGCGCCGCATAGCCCCCGTGCAGTTCGATGCGGCCTGCCAACTCTGCAC
>DATLOA010000123.1:0-4581 GCA_035536515.1 Burkholderiaceae bacterium
CTTCTCGTGGCGGTCAGTCAATTGCCCGACAAAGCGGCGCAACCAGGCGCGATCGTCGATGGCGCGCAGCGGCCCGCTTGCATGGACCACTGCATAGTTCCAGGTCGGCACTACCTTGCCGTGTTCCTTCTTGGTTGCGTACCAGGCGGGAGAGATGTAGGTATGCGGGCCCTGAAAGACGACCAGCGCATCGATCTGCCGCGAGAAATCCTTCCACACGGTATTAGCACGAGCCACGTGCCCGCGCAGCGTTCCGAACGGAGCCGGCTCCGGGTCGATCTCGAACGGAATGTGATTGGCATCGAGCGCGTCCGAGGCTAGTACGACCAGCGTGCCTAGTGGGTGCGCACGAATCAGATCGTGCAAGACACTGACACGCGACTCCGCGAAGTGTGAGGGAACGTACATGGCTGATCTAGCGTGGTGGTTTCATTGTGAGCTCGGCGGGAAATGTAATCACATGCTCAGCGTCCAGCCTGATGCCGATTCTCTCGCCGATAGCATGATCGTGGTGGCTCGGCACCAGTGCCAGCACGTCACGTCCGCTCGCAAGCCGCAGCGTGTAAACAAAATCGCCGCCACGAAAGGTCTTCCGAACTACTTCGGCCTGCAACGGGCTCGAGTCGTCGTGCACGACATCGTCCGGACGCAACAACACATCGACATAGGAGCCGCCGTTCGCTGTCGCAGCAGGCGGCACATAGTTCAGCGGCCATTTTCCTCGTAGTTCTCCAAGCTCGATCTCGACATTCATCGACGTCAGCACCTTGGCCGGCAAAAACACGCCTTCGCCGATGAAGTCGGCAACATAGCGCGTCGCCGGCCGGTGGTACACCTCGTATGGCCGATCCCACTGCTCGATTCGGCCGGCGTGCATCACGCCGACTTTATCGGCCATCGCGAAGGCCTCCTGTTGGTCGTGCGTCACCAGCATCGCCGTCGTGCCGCTCGCTTTCAGAATCTCGCGCACCTCGGCGCCAAGCCGCGCGCGCATGTCGACATCGAGGCTGGAAAACGGCTCATCCATCAGCAGCAGCGCAGGTCGCGGAGCCAGAGCGCGCGCCAATGCCACCCTTTGTTGCTGGCCGCCGGATAACTCGTGCGGATAGGCGCCGCCGTGCGCCGCAAGTCCGACTAACTCGATCATCTCGCGCACGCGCGCGGCGCGCTCGGCAGGGCCGAGATGACGCAAACCGAAACCGATGTTATCGACGACACGAAGGTGCGGAAATAGTGCGTAGTCCTGAAACACCAATCCGATGCCGCGGTGTTCGGTCGCGGCGGTGAAGTGCGGACCGGACACCACCGCACCGGCAATTTCGATCGTGCCGTGTTCAACATCGATGAAGCCTGCAATCGCACGCAGCAAGGTGGTCTTGCCGCAACCCGAGCTGCCGACTACGCAGCCGATCTCGCTACGGCCAAGTGCCAGTGAGGTGCCGTCAATGATCGGCATTCGGTTGCCGGGGTAGGCAACCTGCAATTGCTCGATCAGCAGCAGTGGACGGTCGGAACTCTGCATTAAGCCAGTCTAAGGTAGATGCAATAATTCTCATTCGCATTTGGAGACGCCCTTTTCGCGTGAGCGAAGCACTGACTCGACCTACCCTGCCAATGTGGCGCGCTGAGCCTGGCACTGGGCGTGCACTGTCTCTGGCAATCGTGTGCGGTGCGGTCGTCGCGCTGCCGGTTCTCAGCGTGTTCGCGAGTTTCTGGCACGCCGCGGAGTCGGTGGATATATTGCAGCATCTGCTGGCGACGGTAATCCCTTCGGCGTTGATCGAGACATCGCTGCTCGGCTTGCTAGTAACGATCGGCGTGATCACGGTGGGCGCTGCCACAGCGTGGGTGGTCGCCACGTGTGACTTCACCGGCCGCAGAGTTTTCGAGTGGGCGTTGCTGCTGCCGCTGGCGATGCCGGCGTACATCGTCGCCTACGCGTTCACCGATTACCTGCAATACGCTGGACCTTTGCAGCAATTCCTGCGCGACAGTTTTCAATGGCAGCGCGGCGACTACTGGTTTCCCGAAATCCGGTCGCTGACAGGTGCGGCGTTCGTGTTCGTCGTAGTGCTGTATCCATACGTGTATTTGCTGGCGCGAACGGCATTCCTGGCGCGCACGGCGGCGATGATGGATGCGGCACGCAGCCTTGGGCAAACGCAGTGGCAAACCTGGTGGCGTGTCAACTTACCGCTCGCACGCCCAGCGATCGTGGCCGGCGCGCTGCTGGCGCTTATGGAGACGATCGCTGATTACGGCACGGCGTCGTACTTCGGACTGCAAACGTTTACAACGTCGATTTATCGGGCTTGGTTCTCACTAGGCGACCGACTTGCTGCGAGCCAGCTCGCTGCGGTGTTGCTGGTGCTGGTGTTGATGCTGGTTTACGTTGAGCACCGCGCCCGGGGGCGGGCGCGATTCTTTACGCCGACGGTGAGCCAGCGTCCTGCAGCGCGCACTCCACTGCGTGGCAGGCACGGCGCGGCAGCCTTTGTGTTGTGCGCAGTGCCGGTCGCACTGGGGTTCGTGGTACCGGTGCTGTTGCTGCTGCGACTCCTCGGCCCCGCGTGGCAAACCGTCGACTGGCTGCGCTACGCACGCTTGCTTTTCAATACGCTCTCAATCGGCGTCGCTGCCGCCGTTCTAGCGCTGGTGATCGTTTTGTCGCTGGCCTACGCCGCGCGCTCGATGACGCGCGGCGCGCCGAAAACATTGGTGCGCAGTGCCGTACGCCTGATGAGTCTCGGCTACGCGGTGCCTGGTGCCGTCATCGCAGTCGGCATTTTGGTGCCGCTCGCGGCTTTCGATAACCGGCTCGACGAAGTCGTGCGTTCGCTGCTCGGGGTCGGCACCGGGCTGCTGTTGACGGGTTCGATAGTCGCGTTGCTCTACGGCTATCTGGTCCGCTACTTCGCGGTCGCCTATCAAACCGTAGAAGCGGGGCTGGCGCGCATCACCCCCGCGATGGACGCAAGCGCGCGCAGTCTCGGTAGCACGCCTTTTGACACGTTTATCCGCGTTCATCTGCCGATCCTGCAACCATCAGTGCTTGCTGCCGGCCTGCTGGTGTTTGTCGATGTGATGAAGGAGCTGCCCGCGACGTTGGTGCTGCGGCCGTTTAACTTCGACACGCTCGCCGTTGTTGCTTATCAAATGGCAAGCGATGAGCGGCTAGGCCAGGCAGCGCTGCCAGCGTTGACAATCGTTGCGGCGGGCATGATTCCAGTGACCCTGCTGTCGCGCGCGATCTCGCGCACTTCCGAATTGAACCGCTCCGCGTAGACTGCGCGCGCTCCAGCGAGTCCAGCGATGATCAGGCTGTACAACTACTTTCGCAGCTCCGCCTCGTATCGGGTCCGGATCGCGCTTAGCTTTAAAGGACTGCCGTATGACTACGCGCCGGTGCACTTGCTGAAGGAGGGAGGACAGCAGCTCGCCCCCTCATTTCGTGCGCTGAATCCGGATGGTCTTGTGCCGGTGCTCGACGACGGCGGCGAAGTGTTGACTCAATCGTTAGCGATCATTGAATACCTGGAAGAGACGCGGCCTGAGCCGCCACTGCTCCCGCGCAATCCGGGGGAGCGCGCGTACGTTCGCAGTATCGCGCTGAGCGTCGCGTGCGAAATTCATCCTTTGAACAACCTTCGTGTGCTGCGATACCTAGTCAGGACGCTGGGCGCGACCGAAGAGCAGAAAAACGTTTGGTACCGACACTGGGTCGAGCAGGGCCTGGCGGCGCTTGAAGCGCGTCTGATCGCCGAGAAGCGCGGCGGGCGCTATGCACTCGGCGACACCGTGACGCTGGCCGACATTGTCATCGTGCCGCAGATATTCAACGCACAGCGCATGGACTGCAACCTCGAACCGGTGCCGTCCATCATGCGTATTTTCGACAACTGCATGCAGCTTCCGGCGTTTTTGCAAACGCAGCCGTCCGCGCAGCCTGACGCTGAATAGCTAACGCTTGGCTGCTTGCGCAATCGCACGCGACAGATCGACCACCGCGCTGGCGTAAAAATAGCTGCGGTTGTAATGAAGCAGCGCGCTGAAGTTCACGGTGCCTACTCGATACAGCCGCTCGACCTCGCCGCCGTTGACGATCGGCAGGTCGATCACCAGCACCTGCGCATCCAGCGGCAGCGGCACGTCGCCTTCAACGCCCGCCGCGAGGGCGTCCGACCAGGTGACCGACGCCTTGATGCCGCGCCCGAGCGCGTCGACGATGGCTTCATCGGCGATCGCGTCGAATACGATCGGCGCATCGCGCTCCCAGCCGTGTGCGGCGAGAAAGCTTGCCACCGATCCGATTGCATCGGCGGCGCTGCTCGTCAAGTCGACGCGCCCATCACCGTCAAAGTCAACCGCGTGGCGACGAATTGAGCCGGGCATGAATTGGGGGAGTCCCAGTGCGCCGGCGAATGAGCCCTTGATTGTCAGCGGATCGACGTTCTGTTCTCGCGCCAGCAGAAAGAATTCGATCAGCTGCTGACGGAAGAATTCGGCGCGGCGCAGGTAGTCGAACGAAAGCGTCACCAGCGCATCCAGCGTGCGGAAGTTGCCGATAATGCGGCCGTAGTT
>DATLOA010000124.1:0-2324 GCA_035536515.1 Burkholderiaceae bacterium
ACTGAAAAACATAGTCGGCGGCGAGCTGAAGGGATACACCGAGCTGATGCAGGAAGCGCGGCACGAAGCTGTTGAACGCATGATCGCCGAAGCGCAGTCAATGGGCGCGAACGCAATTTTGAACGTGCGTTTTGCGACAACGTCGATCGCTGCAGGCGCGGCCGAAATATTGGCGTATGGAAGCGCCGTCCAGCTTGACGGGGGTTGATCCGTGCTGGATCTGATCGAGTTCGGCCTGTTCGTTGTCCTGCTGATCGTCGGGTTCTTTGCTGGCACGATCGTAGAAAAGCGCCACTACGTATCGATTCGAAAGCGCGAGCGCGAATATGCAGACGTGCTCGCGTTCGCGGTGCGGTTTCCGCCGGACCGCGTCACGCCGCAGCGCACATTCCTGGTCCACGGCACCGTAGTCATCAGCTCCGATTACTTCAAGACATTCGTCGCGGGTTTGCGAAACATGTTTGGAGGCCGCGTGCGCACGTATGAAACGCTGATGGAGCGTGCGCGTCGCGAAGCTTTGTTGCGGTTAAAACACGACGCGCGTCGGCAAGGCGCCAGGCTGGTGATCTGCGTGCGCTTCGAAACGACGACCATATCCACTGGCTATGCAGCGTCGATCGAAGTGTTTGCTTTCGGAACCGCTCTGATTCTGGAGCGCGACACTGCCATTGCGTTCCGAGCTCCATCCGCCGTGCCAGCCTTGCACGCGTGAAATTCGAGAACCGCGCGCCCGCCGAGGGCATCAATTCGTCGCGTGAAAATCCGCTAATCGAGGTTGCGTGGCTGCTCGCGGGCAGCCTCGGTGTCATCGTCGCGTTGCTGATCGGTGTGTCGCTAACCGCACAGTGGATTGCTCCGCGGATTCCGTACCGGTACGAAGCGAAGCTTGCCGCGTCTCTTCCGCCATTTGCGACTGCACCTGACAGTGAAGCTGGCCGCCAAGTGCAATCCGAATTGCAGGAATTGGCTGACCGGCTCGCAATGCGGCTCGGCATGCCAGACGGTATGGCGGTGCGGATCGGTTATCGCGACGATCGAACGGTAAATGCCTTCGCAACCATCGGTGGCCAGGCGATCATTTTTCGCGGGCTTCTGATCAGGCTCGGCAACGAGGACACACTGGCGATGGTGATGGCGCATGAACTCGCACATCTGAAGTATCGACATGCATCTTCCGCACTGGGCCGCGGTGTCGCCGCGGCCGTGGTCCTGTCGGTCGTCTCGGCCGAGCTTGGGCGTAATGCCGCTGCGGGTGTGTTGAGCGGAGCCGGCATGGCGACGTTGCTCTCGTTCAGTCGTGATCAGGAGCGCGAAGCTGACGAAGCAGCCCTGCGCGCGCTACAGGCCGAATATGGACACGTCGGCGGCGCGATGGATCTGTTCGACGTTCTTGCACGTCAACCGAGCGAGCAACGCGAGCTGAAGGTACCGGCGGTCGAGTTCTTGCGTACGCATCCGTTGACGGAGAATCGGATCGCGGCTATCAGGCAGTGGGCTGTCGAAAACGGCGCGGCGATCGACGGCCCGAGGCGCTCGCTGCCGCGAGCGATTGCAGCGCTGCGCAACTAGGGTCGTCGTAGAATCTCGCGAACGACGCGCCATCCAGTGCTGCAATCCATCACCGCCGATAAAGAGATCGACACTCGCGGGCTCAACTGCCCGCTGCCGATACTGCGCGCCAAAAAAGCGCTTTCGGACATGACTACGGGCCAGGTGCTGAAGGTCGTCGCGACCGATCCGGGCTCGATGCGCGATTTTCAGGCGTTCTGCAAACAGACCGGCAATGAACTGCTCGTGCAGCACACGGTAAATAAGGAATTCATCCACTTCCTGAAGCGCAGATGAGTACGCCCAGTCCACCGCCGCCGACGGAAGTGCCGCGCCGCCGCGCCTCGGCTCTAAAAATGCTGTTCTGGCTGTTGCTGGTGCCGATCGTGTTGATTGCCGGCTACTTCGCGGTCGTGCTGAACTGGAATTATTCGGCCGGCGAGCGTGCTGGCTGGGTACAGAAGCTGAGCCGCAAAGGATGGCTCTGCAAGACCTGGGAAGGCGAGATGGCAATGGTGTCCATGCCGGGTGCGATTCCCGAAAAATTTCTGTTCACGGTGCGAGACGATGGCGTCGCCGAAAGCATCAACAAAGTGATGGGCAAGCGCGTCACCTTGCACTACGAAGAGAAAGTCGGGCTGCCGACCAGCTGCTTTGGCGAGACCCGGCACTTTGTTACTAGCGTGCTTCAGGTCGAAGAGATTCCGCTCGCACCGGGAGTTGTCGTGCCAAACCGGCCTGCGGCTCCTCCAAGCACGCCGGCTGCATCTCCTCCA
>DATLOA010000125.1:0-3783 GCA_035536515.1 Burkholderiaceae bacterium
GCCGCCGGAACAAGCTGCCAGGCGATCAGCGCGACCAGCGAAACCGCGGCGATCGCGCCCACGACGCCGGCCCAGGTTTTGGCCGGGCTGATGTGCGGTGCAAGCTTCTTGCGCCCGAAGGCACGCCCGGCAAAGTACGCAGCAGTGTCAGCGATCCAGACAATGCACAGAACCGAAAGCAGCATCAGCACACCCTGCGACAGAAGCTGCAACAGGGCGAGCCACGCCGCGACGACCAGCACTATTGCCAATAGCATCCCTACCAGAGATGGAAGGCGCAGCGTCATTGCATTTGGCTGCACCAGCACCCCAACGATCACGAGCCAGATTGCCGCCGCGGCCATTCCTAGCGGCAACACCACCTTATCGATCGTGTTCGGCGCGAGCATGACGGACAGCAGCGCGGCGCAGACGACCAACGCCGCCACGATCGACCGCGATTGTGTGGCACCGGTCAGTTGCAGCCATTCGGCCAGCGCAAATCCCAACAGCACGGTCACTACCACGGCGAACGCGGTCGCTGACCACAACACTGCGCCGACCGCAACTGCAAGTAAAACGACCGCGGTCGCCACGCGCTGCTTCAGCACGGCGTCTCCGCGAGCTTATGCGGCATCAGCGATCGCGGCGCGCCCATCCAGCTGTTCGCCCGTCATGCCGAAGCGGCGCTGCCGGCCGGCAAACCAGTCGAACGCGCGGTCAAGCTCGGCGGCGTCGAACAGCGGCCACAGAACATCGCAGAAGTAAAACTCGGTGTACGCCAGTTGATACAACAGGAAGTTGCTGATTCTTTTTTCGCCGCCGGTGCGTATCAGTAGATCGGGCTCAGGCGCAAACGCCAGTGCAAGCTGTGATTCGATCTCCGCCTCGCCCAGCGCAATCGTGTCCTTGCCGGATTCGAGCTGAGCGTTGGCTGCACGACTGGCGGCCTGCGCAATGTCCCATCGGCCGCCGTAGTCGGCGCACACGGTCAGGTGCAGCTTGCTGTTGTGCTCGGTGCGGCGTTCAGACTCACCGATCAACCGGCGCAGCTCGGAGTCAAAGCCGTCACGATCGCCGACCACGCGCAGCCGCACACCGGCTTCGATCAGTTTGTCGATCTCGCGCTGCAGAGCGAACACGAAGAGCTTCATCAGCGTCGAGACTTCATCGGGCGGCCGGCGCCAGTTTTCTGAGCTGAATATAAACAGCGTCAAGTACTCGACTCCACGCTCGCCGCACGCCTGCAACGTGGCGCGCACTGCGTCGACTCCGCGCGAATGCCCCGCCACGCGCGGCTTGCCTTGCGCCAGCGCCCACCGGCCATTGCCATCCATGATGATGGCGACATGCCGCGGGATGCTCGGCGCGGCGCTCGCGCCAGTGAGCGAGCTTTTCGAGGTCGGTGTACGCACGGCGGTGGCGTCCAGAGATGACGTCAAACGGTCATCACTTCTTTCTCTTTTTCCGCACCGAGCCTATCGATCTCGGCGACGTAGCGATCTGTAAGCTTCTGAATCGCGTCTTCGGCGCGGCGGTCGTCGTCTTCAGAGATTTCTTTATTCTTCAACATTTCCTTGACGTGATGATTCGCGTCGCGGCGCAGATTGCGCACGGCCACCTTGGCATTCTCGCCTTCGTGCTTGACGACCTTAACCAGTTCCTTGCGCCGCTGCTCGGTCAACAGCGGCATCGGCACGCGCACGATGTCACCGCTGGTTGAAGGATTTAATCCTAGATCGGACTCGCGGATCGCTTTCTCGACGACTGGGATCATCTTCTTTTCCCACGGCTGAATCGTGATGGTGCGCGCATCACCCAAGCCGACCTGCGCCACCTGATTAAGCGGCATCATCGAGCCGTAGTAGTCGACCTGGATGTGATCGAGCAAACCAACGTGCGCCCGCCCGGTGCGCACCTTTGCGTAATCGTGTTTCAAGGCTTCGACCGACTTCTGCATCTTCTGCTCGGTCGATTTTTGTATCTCCGCAACACTCATCGGCTCACCCCCTACGTCTAGACATGAACCAGCGTGCCCTCGTCTTCCCCCAGCACCACGCGCTTTAAGGCGCCACGCTTTGCGATATTGAACACCTTGATTGGCAGCTTCTGGTCGCGGCACAGCGCGAATGCGGTGGCATCCATGATCTCCAGCTTGCGGTTGATCGCTTCATCGAACGTGATCGTCGAGTAGCGCGTTGCCTTCGGATCCTTTTTCGGATCAGCCGTGTAAACGCCGTCGACTTTGGTCGCCTTCAACACGATCTGCGCGCCGATTTCGGATCCGCGCAGCGCCGCGGCGGTGTCCGTAGTGAAAAACGGATTGCCGGTGCCGGCTGCGAAGATCACGATCTTGCCCTCTTCAAGGTAGCGCAGCGCCTTCGGGCGAATATAAGGCTCTACAACTGCCTCGATGTTTAGCGCCGATTGAACGCGCGCCTCGACACCCGCGCGGCGCAGCGCATCCTGTAACGCCATTGCATTCATCACCGTGGCCATCATGCCCATGTAATCGGCGGTCGCGCGATCCATTCCCTCAGCTCCCAGTGCCACGCCACGGAAAATGTTGCCGCCGCCGATAACCACCGCAACCTCAACTCCGAGCCGCACGACCTCGCCCAGATCGGCAACCATCTCTTCAACGGTGGCGCGATTGATACCGAACGCGTCTTCGCCCATTAGCGCCTCGCCCGACAATTTCAGCAGCACGCGCCGATACGCCGGAGCTGACTTGCTGTTCATCGTTGCGTCATTGGCCGACATCGGTCACTCGAGCATGGCTTGGGTCAGGCGCGCGCCGTCGCCATCGCGGCAACTTCCGCAGCGAAATCCGTCTGCTTTCGTTCGATCCCTTCGCCGACGACGTACAGCACGAACCTGCTGACACTGGCGCTCTTGCCTTTCAGAAGCTGTTCAATCGTCTGCTTGCCGTCTTCGGCTTTCACAAACACCTGACCGAGCAACGTCACTTCGCGCAAGTACTTCTGCACCGTTCCCTCAGCTATCTTCTCGAGCATCGCTTCGGGCTTGCCGGCCTCGCGTGCTTTTTCGACGGCAATGCGCCGCTCGGTGTCGAGCAGGTCCGACGGCACACCAGTCGCATCGAGCGACTTCGGCTTGCTCGCGGCGATATGCATCGCGACATCCTTGGCCAAGTCGGAATCACCGCCCACCACATCGACCAGAACGCCAATCTTGCTGCCTCCGTGAACGTAGCTCGCCAATTGCCCTTTCGCTTCGACTCGCGCAAAGCGCCGGATCGAAATGTTCTCCCCAATCTTGCCGATCAATGCCGTGCGTGTCGCTTCAACCGTACCGCCGCCTAACGAAAGCGCTGACAATGCCTGGACATCCCCCGGGTTGTTCGCTGCCACCAGCTTTGCGAGATCTTTCGCGAACTGCGCAAAGTCCGCATTCTTCGCAACAAAATCCGTTTCGGAGTTGACTTCGACGATCGCGCCGAGCTTGCCGGCTTGATCGATGTCAATTGCAACAACACCTTCGGCCGCAATCCTCGATGCGGCCTTACTGGCACGGTTGCCCAACTTCACGCGCAGAAACTCCTCAGCCTTCGCCATATCACCATCGGCCTCAGCCAGCGCTTTTTTGCATTCCATCATCGGCGCGTCGGTCTTCTCACGCAGTTCCTTGACCATCGCCGCGGTAATTTCCGCCATTACAGCTCCCCAGTTTTACAAAAAAGGGGCTTGCGCCCCCTTCCAAGCTTCGACTCGCCGAAGTTACTGCGCTTCGTTCACTTCGACGAATTCTTCGTCGTTATCGCTTGCTGCTGCCTGCACCACG
>DATLOA010000126.1:0-2876 GCA_035536515.1 Burkholderiaceae bacterium
GAGGGCTGGATCGGGCGCATAAGGCTGGTAACTATACTTTTGGTACCGCGCAGAATTGCCATGGCGACTCACGAAGAACAACTTGACACAGTGCAACTCAATGACAGCGGCCTCGATTTGATCTTTCGCCAAGCGCGAACGCACAACGAATGGTTGTCGACGCCGGTAGCGGAATCGACGTTGAGCGAGATTTGGAATGTGATGAAGTTTGGCCCCACCAGCGCAAACTGTTCGCCCCTGCGCATCGTGTTCGTCCAATCCCCGCACGCCAAAGAGCGGTTGGCCGCATGCATGAGCGAAAACAATCGGGCCAAGACACGCGTGGCGCCGGTCACGGCGATTCTTGCGATGGATCTGGAGTTCTACGAAAAACTGCCGCGCCTTTTTCCTCACAATCAGAGTGCGCGGTCATGGTTTGCAGGCAAGGCCGAGCACATCAGGGAAACGGCGCTGCGCAACAGCTCGCTACAGGGCGCCTACTTCATCATCGCTGCGCGCGCTCTCGGGCTTGACTGCGGCCCGATGTCCGGCTTCAACGCCGACAAAGTGAACGCCGAGTTTTTTGCGGATGACAATCTGAAAGTTAACTTTGTCTGCAGCATCGGGCATGGCGATGGAAGCAAACTCTTCGCCCGCTCGCCACGGCTCGACTTCGATGAGGCCTGCCGCATCGCTTGATCGGCGTCGTGTCAATGCAAGTCAGTCACAGTTTTGATAGCGGCTCGATCGAAGTGATCGCGTGCGACGGCGCAGGTGCCGATCTGGCGATTCGGCACGACATCGCGGCTGACGGCGAAGCGAGCGAGTTCCTGCAGTGGTTTCATTTTCGCGTCAGTGGCGCTGAGCAATCTGGCGCCGAGCTGAGAATTGTCAACGCGGGTGCGACCACCTATCCAGAAGGATGGCGCGACTACCGTGCGGTCGCAAGCTGGAACCGCCGCGACTGGGAGCGAATACCTACACGCTATGACGGGCAAGTTCTGACACTGCACCTACCGTCCGCGCCCGGCCCTTCGTATATCTCTTATTTCGAGCCGTATTCGTGGGAACGTCATTTATTGCTGTTGGCAGACTGCACCTCACGCGGCGCGCGGCTGCGGCGGCTCGGCGCCAGCATTCAGGGACGTGACATCGATGCACTCATTGTCGGCCAGGGCTCGCGGCCCGTATGGATCATCGCCCGACAGCACCCCGGCGAGACCATGGCCGAATGGTTCGTCGATGGCTTGCTGCAGCGTTTGCTCAAAGATAGCGATGAATCGGCACGACTGCGGCGCCACGCCACTTTTTACATCGTTCCCAACATGAACCCCGACGGCTCTGTGCTCGGCAATCTGCGCACCAACGCGGCGGGCGCCAATCTGAATCGCGAATGGCTCAAGCCTTCGATAGAGCGCAGCCCTGAGGTGACGTGCGTGCGCGATGCGCTGCACGCGACAGGCTGCGATGCCTTCTTCGACATTCACGGTGACGAAAATCTGCCCTACGTATTCGTCGCCGGCTGCGAGATGCTTCCGAATTTCACCTCGAAGCAAGCTGCGGAGCAGGACGCGTTCGCGGCTGACTTCCGGGCCGCAAGCTCCAACTTTCAAAGCGAGCACGGCTATCACGCCAGCAAGTACAAGGACGACGTTCTCAAGTTGGCTTCGAAGTACGCCGGCCACACTTTCGGCTGTTTGTCGCTAACGCTCGAGATGCCGTTCAAGGACAACGCCAACGCGCCCGATCCGCGATTCGGGTGGAGCGCTGGCCGAAGTGCTTGTCTCGGTGCCGCGATGCTCGACCCGATAGATCGTCATCTGGTGCGTACGGGGTCAAGCGCGTGACGGTAGCGGTCGGCTCTCGTCTGACGTTGCGCCGTGCACGGTTGCTCGATCGGCCGCGCGTTTACGAATGGCTGACGCAGTCAGATCTTGCGGGAAACACAATGGGCGCGCCATTCTATCCAGAGCGCCCGGTACCGACGCTAGACGAATTCTCGGCTGAGTACGTCAACGCATATTTCGACGGCACGCGACCGTACGCTGGTCGCATGTTCGTCGTAGTCGCGGGCGGGGACGAGATCGGCTGCGTGTCGCATGGTCCTATCGATCTACTCAACGATGTGGTCGAGCTCGACATTTGGCTGGCCGAGAAACGTTTGACCAGCCGCGGGCTAGGCTCCGAAGCTTTAATGCTGCTGGCAGATTGGATGCAGACCAACTACGGAGTGAATCGCTTTCTGGTGCGGCCGTCGCGCCGCAATGTGCGTGCGCTGCGCGCGATGCGCCGTGCCGGGTTTCGCGAGACTGATTTACCGTCGGCGGAGGTGATCGAGAAGCTTCGCCTGCCGCCGGGCGATTACGCTGATGAAGTGCTGCTGTTCCGTATCCTGCCGGTGCCGTCCGCCACGATGGCGCCGGACCCTTCGCGTATCTATGTTTTTCTGGACAGCGAATTCACCAGTCTGCACACGCCGGAGCTGATCAGTATCGGCGCGGTCGCAACCGACTCGACCGCGTTCTACGCCGAGGTGATCGGCTGGAGTCCCGAGCGCTCGAGCGAGTTCGTCAAGGAAACTGTTGTGCCGTTGCTTGACGGTGACGCAGTTCCGCTGCCAGTGGCCGCCGAAGCGTTTTCCGCTTGGCTGGACGAGCGTGCGGGGCGCGCCCCGACGACGATCATCAGCGACTCGGGCTACGACCGCTGGGCGCTAACGGAGCTGCTAGGCCGCGAAGATCTGCCCAGCGGAATCGACTGGAGACGCGTGCCCATCTCGTATGAAGAGATGGACGACGCTACCAAGGAGCTGAATCTGCGACGCCATCATGCGCTAGATGATGCGCGAGCGCTGCGCCAACTGGTGATGCGCTTCGGCGTCTGACAGCGGCGTCCAA
>DATLOA010000127.1:0-3017 GCA_035536515.1 Burkholderiaceae bacterium
GATCGATCGCAGCAGGCGCCGCATGATTTTCCCCGAGCGCGTTTTCGGCAAATTGTCGCCGAAGCGAATGTCCTTCGGTTTCGCGATCGGGCCGATTTCCTTGCCTACCCAGTCCCGCAGCTGCTTCGCGATCTTCTGCCCGTCTTCGCCGTTCGGCCGCGCCTGCTTCAGCACCACGAATGCGCAGATGCTCTCGCCAGTGAGCTCGTCCGGCCGTCCGACGACCGCGGCTTCAGCCACCAGCGAGTTTGCCACTAGCGCTGATTCGATTTCCATTGTGCCCATACGGTGCCCAGAGACGTTAAGCACGTCGTCGATGCGGCCCATGATTGTGAAGTAGCCGGTATCTTTGTCGCGCACCGAGCCGTCACCGGCTAGATATAGCTTGCCGCCGAGTTCTGCCGGGTAATAAGACTTCTTGAAACGTTCGGGGTCACCCCAGATCGTGCGGATCATCGACGGCCACGGACGTTTGACCACCAGCAGCCCGCCCTGCCCGTTCGGGACGTCGTGGCCAGCTTCATCGACTACCGCTGCCATGATTCCCGGCAGCGGTAGAGTGCACGATCCTGGCACCAGCGGTGTCGCACCCGGCAGGGGCGTAATCATGTGGCCGCCGGTTTCGGTCTGCCAGAACGTGTCGACGACCGGACAGCGCGACTGACCAACCACTGTGTAGTACCACATCCATGCCTCTGGATTGATCGGCTCGCCGACGGTGCCCAACACTCGCAGCTTGGATAGATCGTATTTCTTCGGCAGCTCTCCACCCGCCTTGATCAACGAACGAATAGCAGTGGGTGCGGTGTAGAAGATTGTCACACCATGGTCCTGGCACATCTTCCAGAAGCGGCCGGCGTCTGGATACGTCGGGACGCCTTCGAAAATCACTTCAGTCGCACCAACGGCCAGCGGGCCGTAGCAGACGTACGTGTGGCCCGTCACCCAGCCCACGTCCGCCGTGCACCAGAAGACGTCCGATGGCTTGATGTCGAACGTCCACTTCATCGTCAGCGCCGCCCACAGCAGATAGCCGCCAGTCGAGTGCTGCACACCTTTCGGTTTGCCGGTCGAGCCCGACGTGTACAGGATGAACAACGGATGCTCGGCGCTGACCGGTACCGGATCGCATGTTGTCGGCTGATTCGCCATCACGTCGTGCAACCACTTGTCGCGGCCTTCGGTCCATGCCACCTTGCCGCCGGTGCGCCGATAAACGATCACGTTGCGCACCTTGTCGCAGCCACCCATCGCAACTGCGTCGTCAATCGCGGCCTTGAGCGCGATCGCTTTGCCCCCGCGCATCTGCTCGTCGGCGGCAATGATCAACGTCGCGCCGGCATCGATCACTCGCTCCTGCACGCTCTTCGCTGAGAATCCGCCAAACACCACCGAATGCGTGATGCCGAGCCGCGCACACGCCAGCATCGCAGCCACCGCCTCAACCGACATCGGCATGTAGATGATCGCGCGCTCGCCCTTCTTGTGCCCAAGCGCGTTGATGCCATTGGCAAGCCCGCACACTTTCGCGTGGAGCTCACGATACGTGACCTTTGTGACCTTACCGTCGTCAGCCTCAAAGATAATCGCGACCTTGTCGGCGTTGCCGTTTTCGAGATTGCGATCGAGGCAGTTGTACGACGCGTTCAGCTCGCCGTCGGCGAACCACTGATAAAACGGCGCCTTCGACTCGTCGAGCACTTGCGAAAAAGGTTTGCTCCACACAAGGTTTTCACGCGCTAGTCGTGCCCAAAATCCCGCGAAATTCTGTTCCGCCTCTGCGCATAGCGTCTGATACGCGGCCATGCCCGATACGTTGGCTTGTCGTACGAACTCCGGGCGCGGCGGAAACACTCGCTGCTCGTGCGAGACCGATTCGATGTTGCCCATTTGTTTGTTTGACCTCGTCGAAATGAAGCGGAAGCGCTGTCTTCTGCGTCGGCAAGATTAACTCTTTTGATACTACGAAGCGACCGCTTTCAATCTTCACGCAGCAGCCGCCGCAGCGTCGCCGCGTTGCGCTGCCCCTGGTCCTCATAGTTGTTGTTGAAGATCACATGGACGCGCCGGGATCGAGTAGCAAGCTCGCGGATCGATGTCGCAAGCACCGCTAGCTCGGAATCCGTGTAATCGTAGTTGAACCGGTCCGACGCTGAATTGCTCTTCAAATTCCAGGTCGCCGCGTTTCGTCCGTGCAGCCGAACCAGCGCCAAATCTGGGCGCGTGACTTCCCAATGAGCACCGACAGTATTCGCAAATCCTTGCGGTGCATCGACGACGGTGTGCACCAAACCATGGTCGCGCTCGAACCGCAATGAGTATTCGCGGTGCACGTCGTTAAACCAGGTCTGGTGGCGAAGCTCGGCCGACAACGTGTAACCCGAAAGCCGCTGCACACATTCGGCGACCTGTTGGCGTGAGGCCGGCGAATAAGTTAGCCACGGCGCAAACTGAAAGTGCACGAGCCCAAGTTTGCCGGCGTCGCGCAAAGGCTCCAGCGCTTCGATAAAAAACTGCCAGAGCAGATCGAGCAACTTGCTGGGCACGTCTTGGTAGTGAATCGTGCTCTTGCCTGCAAGTCCGGCGCGCACGGGTGGGGGCAGCGCATCGACACTCGTTTGATGTCCGGTAAACAGGCGGAACGCCTTGACGTTGAAGGTGAATCCGGCAGGGGTCCGCTCTACCCACACCTTCGAATTTTCAACCGTCGGCAGCGCGTAATAACTGCTGTTGACTTCGACCAGCGGAAACTTACTGGCGTAGTAGCGCAGCCGTGCGTCGGCCGTGCTACATCCTTTCGGATAGAATCGGCGGGACTTGATCAACGTCGGATCGGTCCACGACGCGGTGCCCACCAAAATAGAAGTTTCCGCTTCCGGCAACAAGCGCCCGCGCCGTGATACCTGCCGCGTCGACGCGGTTCGCTAGTCGGTCAAGACAAACGTCACCTTCAGAATGACTTTGAATCCGACAACCTTGCCTTTGTCGATCTGCACTTCCTGATCCTTGACCCACGC
>DATLOA010000128.1:0-4103 GCA_035536515.1 Burkholderiaceae bacterium
AGCGATCGACTGTGCGATCATCTTCACGATGCGAACGAACCTGAAAGAGAAGGTGGCACTCGTCACCGGCGCCAGCAGTGGACTCGGCGCGCGCTTCGCTCGGGTAGTTGCCGCCAATGGTGCGTTGACAGTGCTTGCTGCGCGGCGACTCGAGCGCCTGAAGGAGCTCCGCGCGGAGATCGAAGCTGCGGGCGGCGCCGCGCACATCGTCGAGCTCGACGTGACCGAGCAGGATTCGATCGAAGCCGCCATCGTGCAAACCGAACGCGATGTCGGGCCTATCGACATCCTGATCAACAACTCAGGCGTATCGACCGCGCAGCGGCTCACCGAAGTGACGCCGGTCGACTACGACTACATTTTCAACACCAACGTGAAGGGCGCTTTCTTCGTTGCGCAGGCGGTGGCGAAGCAAATGATCGCGCGCTCCAAGCAGCAGCAGGGCTTGCGCGGCCGCATCGTCAATATCGCATCGATCGCGGGGTTACGGGTATTACCCGACATCGGCGTGTACTGCATGACCAAGGCGGCGGTGATTCACATGACGCGCTCACAGGCGGTCGAGTGGGGCCGCTACGGCATCAACGTGAATGCCATCTGCCCGGGATACATTCGTACCGAAATGAACGATGCGGTGTGGGATACCGAGCGCGGCGCAAAGCTGCTTGATCGCCTTCCGCGCAAGAGAGTCGGCGCGGCGGAGGATCTGGATGGCGTCCTGCTGCTGCTCGTAGCCGAAGAATCGCAGTTCATCAACGGCGCGATCGTCTCCGCCGACGATGGCATGTCGGTAGCGTGAGCCATCAGACGCAACACGACGCGATCAGTGTCGACGGTGCGAAGGCGGCGGTTGCTTGGAGATTTGCTGCTGTACAAATTCTTGCAAGGTCGTCAATTCGATGGAGTGTTCGCGCGTCAAGGCTGTCGAGTCGAAAGATTCAGGGTAAGCGTCATCAGGTAGGCTCGAAAGTCGCATCACTCGACTGATACCCGGGTGAATGGGTTGTGCAATTTTCGCAACTACACTGACAAGCGTGGCCGGCAAATGCGTCACACGCGCCGCGATTCCCGCTGCCCTCGCATACAGTTCCGCGACTTCGTTGTTACTGAAATTGCCGGGGCCGCCAATTTCAATCACGCGCTGCCGCACGGCCGGCTCTGTAAGCGCTTTCACGGCGAACTTGGCCACGTCGCTCGCGGCAACAAAGTTTCGTAGTTTGGTTCCGCTGCCTAGTAGCTGTGTCCGGCCCTTCTCCAGTATGGATTTACCGTTAAAGGTGTGTGCGTGCCATTCCATAAACGCCGAAGGTCGCAGGATGATGTGTTCGATGCCACTGTCTCGAAGACATTGCTCGATCGCGTACTTGGTGCGCATGAAATCAACCGGATGATCAGGTGCGGCGCCGAGAGCAGAGGTGTAGACGAATCGGCGAATCTCCGCAGAGCGAGCCACATCGATCAGCGCGCGGTGACCCCCATCGTCGACCGCGTGAGACCGGTACCTGCCTCGCCCCATAAACGAATGAGCTGCCGCAAACACTCTATCAACGCCCCGGCACGCACGAACGAGGGACTGCCGATCGATCAGATCGGCGGCGACAACCTCGGCGCCTTTTTGGATGAGACTTTTCGCGTTGTCCGGTGTACGCGTCATTGCCCGAACCGCGTGGCCTTGCGCGAGGAGCAACCTCGAGGTTTCCTGGCCGAGAACTCCGGTTGCACCAACGACTAAAATCATCGTTTGCCTCCTGTTTGCTTACGAACGCTCGAAATAGACCGATTGGCTGATGCTAGCGTCTCCAAAGAAGAGTGTGGGTGATGGAGTCTATGCAATGCCACGGGGGAAGTGAGGCGCAGAGCGACGTGGCGTCAGCAGAATTAGTTGCAGGCATGAAGGATTTCGTCGTTGAGGTGCCGCTGCGCTGGGGTGACATGGATGCCATGTCGCACCTGAACAATCTGATGTATTTCCGGTTGATGGAAGAGACGCGCATTCAATGGTTTGCGCGCTTTGGGTTTCCTACGCTGCCGGTCGGTGAGGCTCCGATACTGGCGCACGTTGCGTGCGATTTTCTGAAAGCGATGACCTATCCCGGCACTGCAATTGTTAGGCAGCTCGTGACGCGCGTCGGACGTTCGAGTGTCGAGATGGACTTGAAGATCGAGAAGAAAGATGAACCTGCCGTCATTTATGCCACCGGGCGCTCGGTGATTGTCTGGTACGACTACTCGACCGGCAAGTCTGCGCCGTGGCCGGAAACGGTGCGCGCTGCGATCACCTAAAATCCGCGGAGATCGAAGAAAAGTGCGCGGAGAAAATCGATGAACAAGGTGTACCCCTCGGCCACGGCGGCGTTGGCCGGTGTCGTCAAGGACGGGCAGACGGTGGCGGTGGGCGGCTTCGGCCTGTGCGGTATTCCCGAGTCGCTGATCCTGGCGTTGCGCGACAGCGGCGCCAAGAAGCTCACTTGCGTCAGCAACAATGCCGGCATCGATGGAGCCGGGCTCGGTCTACTGTTAACGACCCGGCAGATCGGCAAAATGATTTCGTCGTACGTGG
This sequence comes from Burkholderiaceae bacterium, assembly GCA_035536515.1. Classification (GTDB taxonomy): domain Bacteria; phylum Pseudomonadota; class Gammaproteobacteria; order Burkholderiales; family Burkholderiaceae_F; genus JACCZX01. The sequence continues at coordinate 2,561 of DATLOA010000128.1, forward strand.
GCGAGAACAAGGAGTTTGAGCGGCAATATCTTGCGGGCGAACTCGAACTCGAGTTCACCCCGCAAGGCACGCTGGCGGAGCGCATGCGTGCCGGCGGCGCCGGCATACCGGCGTTCTTCGCGCGCACCGGTTTCGGCACGATCGTGGCCGAAGGAAAACCGACGCAGAAGTTCGACGGCGTCTGGGGTGACAAAGATTATGTGATGGAGCGCTCGATCCGCGCCGATTTATCGCTAGTGAAAGCGTGGAAAGCGGACAAGCAGGGCAACCTCGTTTATCGCAAGACCGCGCGCAACTTCAATCCGGTGGTCGCGATGTGCGGCAAGGTCACTGTTGCCGAAGTCGAAGAAATCGTCGAGAACGGCGCGCTCGATCCCGACAACGTGCACACGCCGGGCATTTTCGTGCAGCGCCTGGTGCTGAATGCGACGCCGGAAAAGCGTATCGAGAACCGCACTGTGAGGAAGAACTAAGATGCCGTGGACTCGAGAACAAATGGCCGCGCGCGCGGCGCAGGAATTGAAAGACGGTTTTTATGTGAACCTTGGTATCGGCCTGCCGACGCTGGTGGCCAACTACATCCCGGCCGGCATGGATGTGATGCTGCAGTCTGAAAACGGACTGCTCGGCATCGGCCCGTTTCCGCTCGAAGAAGAAATCGATCCGGATCTGATCAATGCAGGCAAGCAACTGGTCACCGCACTGCCGGGCTCGAGCTATTTCTCCAGCGCCGATTCGTTCGCGATGATCCGCGGCGGCCACATCAACCTGGCGATCTTAGGTGCGATGCAGGTGAGCGAGAAGGGTGATCTCGCCAACTGGATGATTCCCGGCAAGCTGGTTAAAGGTATGGGCGGCGCGATGGATCTGGTCGGCGGCGTCGAGCGTGTCGTCGTGCTAATGGAGCACAGCGCGAAGAGCGGCGAGCACAAGATTTTGCAGCAGTGCACATTGCCGCTGACCGGCAAGGCAGTGGTCAATCGCGTCATCACCGAGCTCGGCGTGTTCGACGTGACGAAGGACGGATTGCAGGCAACCGAACTTGCTCCGGGCGTCACGCAAGAAGAAGTTCGCACCAAGACCGGTTGCCCCGTCAAGTTCGCGCAGGCAACTGCCGCGGCTTGACCTCAACATCCGCACGGCGCACGCCGTGAGCGCTGTGCATCACCACGACGCCGAACTCAGCGCGCACCATCGCGGCGACAGCACCTACACGCATCGCGCGCGCGCCGCCGGCGGCCGAACGCTGACAATTGCAGTGGCACTGACGCTGGGATTCGCCTTCGTCGAGCTGGCCGCTGGTCTGTGGTCGGGTTCGCTGGCGCTGCTGGCCGATGCCGGACACATGGCGACCGACTCTGCATCGCTGCTGTTCGCGCTGATCGCCAATATCATTGCGCGACGCCCGATTTCCGAGCGGCATTCGTTCGGTCTGGCTCGCGTCGAAGTTATCGCCGCATTTGTAAATGCGCTGTTCATGGTGGCCGTGGTGCTGTGGATCGCGATCGAGGCGTTCAACCGCATCAATGCGCCGGTGCCGGTG
>DATLOA010000129.1:0-5579 GCA_035536515.1 Burkholderiaceae bacterium
ACCTTCGCATTGCGGTAGGTGCAGGTCGTACAGCGCAAGCGCCTGCGGATAGCGTTTTTGCAAGACGTACATTTCGGCGAGCAACAGTTGGTCGAGCGTCGTCGTCGGTCCATCGGGGACATTTGCGGCGTACTCGATGCATTGCTGCAGCTCCGCGATCGCCTGTTTTACAGCTGGCTTGTCGAGCTCGCCTCGTCCGGCGGATTGCCGCGCGTGCGCGGCCTTTGCCACCGCGGCGCGCTGCAGCCAGCTCGCCATCGCGATCTCATCGTCAAGGTCTTTGACCGCATCGTGGGTCTCTCGATAAAGCCGGTAAGCGGTTTCGTGGTCGTGCGCGTCCTGATGTAGCGATGCCAACGCGAGCGATGCGCGATAGCGCGACTCGAGCGTCGCACTGGAATTTGCCAGTACCGATCTCGCATGCGCGACGGCCGCCCGCACGTGGCCCTCGCGCTGCATGAACAGCGCCAGCGCCGACTCGCACTCAGTGATCAGGCTCGGCTCGTTCATCTTGCGCGCCTCGTGCAAAACGGCGTACATCTTGTGTTGCGCGTCGACAAAACGCTTGGAAAAGTAGGTGTCAATCGCGCGCACGTACGCGAAGCGCACCTTGAGCGCGCGGGGTGCGTCCGCTGGCATCTGCTGCTCGGCGTCGGCGAGTATTTGCTCGGCTTCGACCACTCGGCCCAGGCGTGCCAGCAGCACGGCTCGATCCTGCAGCAATCGGATGCGCTCAATGACCTGCGTGGCCGCGGCGACGCTTCGCTGATTTGCTTCTAATAGTCGTTGCGACATCAGTACCCGTCGGGGCGGCGCAAATGCCAGTCGGTCGCACGCTGATAGGCATGCGCGACGCCGAGCATGCGCGCCTCATCGAAGTAATTCGCAATCAACTGCAGTCCCACTGGACGTTTGCCATTCACCGGCCCGGCGCCGAAACCGCACGGAATGCTCATCGACGGGACGCCCGCCAGGCTGCCCGGAACCGTGTAGTAGTCCGCCATGTACATCGCGACCGGATCGGCCGCTTTCTCCCCGAAGGCGAACGCTACGCTCATCGTGACCGGTCCGGCGATCACGTCACAATGGGAGAACGCACGGTTGAATTCTTCGGCAATAATCCGGCGCACCTTCTGAGCTTTGATGTAGTACGCGTCGTAGTAGCCATGCGACAGCACGTACGTACCCACCAGAATGCGGCGCTTGGGTTCGGCGCCGAAACCTTCGGAACGCGACTTTTTGATCATGTCTGCAAGGTCACCGTATGCCTCGGCGCGATGCCCGTAGCGCACGCCGTCGAAGCGCGACAGGTTGCTTGACGCCTCGGCCGGCGCGACGACGTAGTAGACGGGGATTCCGAGCTCCGCGTTCGGCAGCGAGATGTCGACCAGCGTTGCACCCATGCGCTGGTATTCGGCAAGCGCTTCGCGCACCGCTGCTTCGACGTCAGGCTGCAACAGACTGCCGAAGAATTCCTTTGGAACGCCGATCTTCAGCTGCCTGACGTCGAGATTCAACTGCCGCGTGTAGTCCTCCCGCGGCCGATTCGCGCTGGTCGAATCCTTCGGGTCAAAGCCCAGCATCGAGTTGAAAACCAGGGCCGCATCCTCGGCGGAGCGCGTCATCAGTCCGGCGGTATCGAGGCTCGACGCAAAGGCGATCATTCCCCAGCGCGACGGTCGGCCGTAGGTGGGCTTCGTCCCCGTCACGCCGGTGAACGCTGCCGGCTCGCGAATAGAGCCGCCGGTGTCGGTTGCTGTCGCCACGGGCACCAATCGCGCCGCGACCGCCGCTGAGGATCCCCCCGACGAGCCGCCCGGCACCGCCCCGTGGTCCCATGGGTTAAGCACGTTGCCGAACGCGCTGTTCTCATTCGACGAGCCCATCGCGAACTCGTCGCAGTTGGTTTTGCCGAGCGTCACCATGCCGGCCTGCTTCAGGTTGTCGACCACCGTCGCGTCAAACGGGCTGCGATAGCCGCGCAACATCTTGCTCGAAGCCGTCGAATAGAAATCCCTGGTAACGAAGATGTCCTTATGCGCGATCGGCACGCCGGTCAGAGGCGTTGCGTCGTCTCCCCCCTTCGCGAGGCGTGCGTCGGCCGCGGCCGCTTGTGCCAGCGTGACTTCGGGCCGAATGTCCAGAAACGCGTTCAGGTTCCGGTTCGATTCAATGCGATCAAGGTGCGCCTGTGCCAGTTCTACTGCCGACACCTTCCTCCCGGCTAGCGCGCGTGCCAGTTCCGCCAGAGACCCGTGAGTGATCTCCATCGCTACTCGATGACGCGCGGAACGATATAAAGCCCGTTCAGCTGCTCAGGCGCGTTGACCATGGCGCCCGCGCGCTGATCACCCTCAGTCACTACGTCGTCGCGCAGTCGCTGCGAGCCGCCCAACGGATCGGCCATCGGCTCGATACCGGTTGTATTAACCGCCTGCATGCGCTCGATCATGGCGAAAATATCGGTCAGCTGTTCGAGCGTTCGCTGAGCTTCATCGTCGGTGATCTCGATGCGCGCCAGGTGCGCAATGCGGCGGACTTGGTCGAGATCGAGTGACATGCGTGCGGGATGGTAAGACGGTTACGAGGGAAAAATAGGGGTAATCGAGCAGATCAGAAGCGAAAAAAGTTTATCATTCGCCCCACTTTCGAGCCTAGGCAACGTAAGCAGTAAGCACAAGCGTCGCTGCTGCCTCATATTCCATGTTCGGTTTTCTTCGCAGCTACTTCTCCAACGACCTCGCGATTGACCTCGGCACCGCCAACACGTTGATTTACGTGCGCGGCAAAGGCATCGTGCTCGACGAACCATCAGTGGTTGCGATCCGGCAGGAAGGCGGCCCCAACGGCAAGCGCACGATTCAGGCAGTCGGCAAGGAAGCCAAGCAAATGCTCGGCAAGGTGCCTGGCAACATCGAGGCGATCCGCCCGATGAAAGACGGCGTGATCGCCGACTTCACGGTCACCGAACAGATGCTGAAGCAGTTCATTAAGATGGTTCACCCATCCAGTCTGTTCGCGCCGAATCCGCGCATCATCATTTGCGTACCGTGCGGCTCGACGCAGGTCGAGCGGCGCGCGATTAAGGAATCAGCCGAAGCTGCGGGTGCATCGCAGGTGTACCTTATCGAAGAGCCGATGGCGGCGGCGATCGGCTCGGGACTGCCGGTGTCCGAAGCGTCGGGCTCGATGGTGGTCGACGTCGGCGGCGGCACCACCGAGGTCGGCGTGATTTCGTTGGGCGGCATGGTCTACAAAGGCTCGGTGCGCGTCGGCGGCGACAAGTTCGACGAAGCGATCATCAACTACATCCGCCGCAACTACGGCATGCTGATCGGCGAGCCGACGGCGGAGCTGATAAAGAAATCAATCGGCTCGGCATTTCCCGGCTCCGAAGTGCGCGAGATGGAAGTCAAGGGCCGCAACCTGTCCGAAGGCATTCCGCGCAGCTTTACGATCTCGAGCAACGAAATTCTCGAGGCGCTAACCGATCCGCTGAACCAGATCGTGTCGAGCGTGAAGATCGCGCTCGAGCAGACGCCGCCCGAGCTCGGCGCCGACATCGCCGATCGCGGCATGATGATCACCGGTGGCGGCGCGCTGCTGCGCGACCTCGATCGATTGTTGATGGAAGAAACGGGTCTGCCAGTCGTTGTCGCCGAAGAACCGCTGACGTGCGTAGTACGCGGCTGCGGCATCGCGCTCGAACGGATGGACAAGCTCGGAACAATCTTCGCGACGGGCTAACGCGGCGCGGGTACGCAACGCCTGATGCGCGCCTCATTCGAAGGGCCGCCGCCGCTATTCAATCAGGGTGTCTCTGCACGGGCGCGGGTCGCTTTCTTTTCTTTTCTTGCGATTGCGCTGATCATCATCGACTCGCGTGTACGCATGCTCGAGACCGTGAGGGTCGGACTTGGCGTGGTTTTGCATCCGGTGCAGCAGGTGCTGTTGGTGCCTAGCCGCGTGGCAGAAACCGTCAGCGATTACTTCACGTCCGTCGCTACGCTGACGCGTGAAAATGAAGAGCTGAAGCGCAAGCAGTTTGAAACTGCACAATCAATGCAGCAAGCGCGCGAGCTGTTGGTGGAGAACGAACGCTTGCGCAAGCTGCTCGGCGCGCGCGAACGGATTGGCAACGCGACCGTGCTGGCCGACGTTCTGTACGAGTCGCGCGACCGGTTTTCGCGCAAGCTCGTGCTGAATGCCGGCACTAACGAGGGAATACGCGCCGGCAGCCCTGTCATTGACGACGCGGGTGTCGTCGGCCAAATCACGCGCGTGTTCAACGACACTTGCGAAGTGACGCTACTGACCGACAAGGACCAATCAATACCGGTGCAGATCCTGCGCAACGGACTGCGCGGCGTCGCCTTCGGCGGCGCCGAACCGGGCACGCTCGACCTGCGCTTCATGGCCCCGAATGCGGATGTTGTCAACGGCGATGCAGTCACCACCTCGGGCATCGACGGTGTTTATCCTTCCGGGCTGATGGTGGCTACCGTCAGCCGCGTCGAACGCGTGGCGAAAGATCAGTTCGCACGGATCGTGATGGAGCCGGTGGCCGGCATCGAAAGTAACAAGCATTTGCTGGTGCTCCTCGTTCAGCCGGCAAAGCAAGTGGTGCCGCCGGCCACCGTGGTTGCGCCGCCGCGTAAAGGTGCTCGCAAGTGAAGCCCGTGAGCCGCGCATGAGCAACGATTCCACTCGTTCTTCTGCACGGGAGCCGGCCGGGGTGCGCGGCTGGCTCGGCAGTAACTTTGCGTTGCGTGCAAGTGCGCCGGTCGAGCTTCCCGGCACGCGCATCGGATACCGGCCGCAGTATCTGCTGCGTCCGGCTAACCCGTTGTTTATCTGGACGTCGCTGATTGCAGCACTGGTGATCAACCTGCTGCCGTGGGGCCGCACGCCGCTGGTGCCTGACGTGCTCGCGATTGCTATCGTGTTCTGGAACATTCACCAACCGCGGCGCGTTGGCATCGGCGCCGCGTTCGCCTTCGGCCTGTTGATGGACGTGCATGAAGCCACACTGTTCGGTGAGCACGCGCTCGCCTATACGTTGATCTCGTATGGCGCGATCACGCTGCATCGTCGCATTCTGTGGTTTCCGCTCGGCGCGCAGGCGTTGTACGTATTCCCGCTGCTACTGATCGCGCAGCTCGCATCGCTCGCGATCCGCATGTGGGTCGGCGGCACCTGGCCCGGCTGGATGTATTTTGGCGAGAGCGGGGTGGGCGCCATCTTGTGGCCGCTCATTTCGTGGCTGCTGCTTGCACCGCAGCGGCGGCCGATCGATCGAGACGAAACGCGGCCCATTTAAGCAGCGTTGCTCGTGTACGCGATGACTTCGCCATCGCACGTGCAATCGCAACCAATTAGCTAGAGCGGCCGCCTTGGGGCGGCCCGGCGACGGCCCGCAGTGGCACGCTCTGCGAGCGCGCAGAAACGGCGACTAGCCTTCCAAATTAGCGGCGCTGCACCGCACATCAAATCCCATCGTTTCGCGCTGCGTCCACTATGATCCCGCGCCATGGCCTCCAGGCGCATGTTTCGGCGGCGCCGCTCGAGCAGCGGCGAGT
>DATLOA010000130.1:0-13543 GCA_035536515.1 Burkholderiaceae bacterium
TTTACGGTCTTGTGCGGGATGTAGTCGTAAAAAATGCCCATCGCGTTGCTGCCGCCCCCGACGCACGCGATCACCGCATCGGGCTGGCGTCCAGCGATCTCGGGCATCTGCTCTATACATTCCTTCCCGACCACGGAATTGAAATCGCGAACCATCATCGGATAAGGATGCGGGCCGGCGACCGTTCCGATGATGTAAAACGTATTCTCGACGTTCGTAACCCAGTCGCGCATCGCCTCGTTTAGCGCGTCTTTCAGTGTGCGGCTGCCGCTGCTGACCGGCACGACAGTGGCGCCAAGCAGCTTCATGCGGTAGACGTTGGCCGCTTGCCGCGCCATGTCTTCCTCGCCCATGTAAACCACGCATTCCATTGCGTACCGTGCAGCAACGGTAGCGGTCGCTACGCCGTGTTGTCCCGCGCCGGTTTCCGCGATCACTCGCGGCTTGCCCATGCGCTTGGCCAGCAAGGCCTGGCCCACCGTGTTGTTGATCTTGTGTGCACCGGTGTGATTCAGATCCTCGCGCTTCAGATAGATTTGCGCGCCGCCCAGCATCTGCGACCATCGGCGCGCGTGATAGATGGGGCTCGGGCGGCCGACGAAGTGTTTCAGCTCACGCTGAAACTCGGCGACGAATTCGGGATCATGCTGATACTTCAGATACGCCGCGCGCAGCTCGTCGAGCGCATGCATCAGCGTCTCGGCAACGAAGATTCCGCCGTAGGGGCCAAAGTGGCCGTGCGCGTCGGGTAAGTCGTATGGCTTCATCGCTGATCGGCGCGCCGGACGGCCGCAATAAACGCTTCGATCTTCTGCGCGCTCTTGTGACCCGGCTGCTGCTCAACACCGCTGCTGACGTCGACTGCATACGGACGCACTTCAGCGATCGCGGCGCCGACGTTATCGGCGTTTAACCCTCCGGCAAGCACCAGCGGCTTTGCACGCTGCTGCGGCAAGCGCGACCAGTTAAACGTCTGCCCGCTGCCGCCAAAGTCGTTCGTCGGAGCATCGACCTGCAACGCAGCAGCCGAGCCGAATTCGCTTTCAACCAGACTCAGATCGACACCATCCTTCATGGGCACCGACCGGATGTACGGACGCTGATAGCGGTGGCATGCAGGTTCGTGCTCATCACCATGAAACTGCAAAAGCGCATTGGGCAACATCTCGAGCGCGCCCTCGACTAAATCGGAAGCGGCATTGACGAACAGCAACACGGGGGCTGCAAATACCCCGACCTCGCGGCCCAGCGCCCGCAACCTGATCGGCGCGACGTAGCGCGGACTCTTTGGGTAGCAGACAAACCCGATCGCGTCAGCGCCGGCCGCCACGGCAGCGGCCACGTCAGCCTCGCGCGTCAGCCCGCAAATCTTGATTCGTGTACGCATCAATCCAAAGTGGCTGGGCAGCCGCAGGAGCCGGCAAGTCAAACGCAGGATCGTACTCGACCCGTGCCAGATAAAGCCCCGCCGCGGAAAACGTTGGTGCACCTGCGGCTCGATCGCGCGCGAGCAGCACGTCCTTGATCCAATCGTGCGGCCGCCGCCCGACGCCGACGTAGACGAGTGCTCCCACGATATTGCGCACCATGTGATGCAAGAAAGCATTCGCGCTTACGCTGATGCGAATCAACGAGCCGTTGCGGACTATGCGCAATTCTTCGATAACTCGTACTGGTGTCGCGGCCTGGCATTCGGAGGAGCGAAACGATGTGAAGTCGTGACGTCCGATCAGATGCATCGCGGCTAGCTGCATCGCGTTTTCATCAAGCGGCCGAAAAACCCAGCCAGTGCGTGCGTGCGCAAGCGGCGCGCGTACCGATGCATTCAGGACCCAGTAGTCATAACGGCGGCGACGCGCACCGTAGCGAGCATGAAAATTTTCTCCAACGTTCCGCGCCCACTGCACCGCGATTGAGGCTGGAAGAAACCTATTGACGCCACGCACCCACGCCATTGTTGGCCGCGCGGCGTCGGTATCGAAGTGGATGACCTGGTCGAGCGCGTGAACGCCGCTGTCGGTGCGCCCCGCACAGATGGTGGACGTTGGGGAACCGGCAATCTGCGACAGGGCACCTTCTACAGCGTCCTGCACGCTGCGCCCATCGCTTTGCGTTTGCCACCCGGTAAACGCCGAGCCGTCGTATTCGATGCCGAGCGCAACGCGCATCGAGACGCTGTGGACCGGCGGCGCCGGCCCACAGGTTTAGCTTTCGATCTGCTTTATTAGATCGACCGCGGCCTGCCGCTGCTCGCGCGTGCCGTCGCGCATCACTTCGTCCAACAGCTCGCGCGCACCGTCCTTAACGCCAAGATCGATATAACCGCGGGCTAGATCGAGCTTCGTTGCCATCTGCTGCGCGAGTGCGCTGCCCGGCTCGGTTTCGCCGCGCTTGGTGGCCGCGTCAAGACTCACGGCGGACAAGTCGAAGTCAATCAGCGGAACCGTAGCCTGGTCGGTATTAGCGGTGAGTCGCGCAGCCTGCTCATCCGGCAAGCTGCCAACGGCCGCAGGCGTCTTCACGCCGATGACGGTTGGACGTGACAACGCCTCTTCCATCATGGCGGAAGGCGGGACTGGCATCCTGGTCGACGGCCCCGCCGGCGTCCGGGTCGGTGGCGGAATGTTCAGATCCAGATCAGGAATCGCACTGACACCGGTCGCCGTCGGCTGCATTGGCTGATACTTCTCTTTCGGCAGCGCAAAGTCCATATCGGACACAGCAGGTGGCTCAGCTCTCTGCGGCGTGGTGGCCGCGAATACGTCGGGTTCGGCGCGCGACGGACTCGCATCCAAATCCGGCATCCGCGTTGCGATATCCAGGTTGCCCATCTTGGTCGGACCAAGGTCGAAGTCGAGCGAGCCAAAGTCGGCGGCAGCAGCGCTCGCGGCGGCAGGTCCGGCGGCGCCATTTTTCTGCGCCGCATCTGCACCCGGCAGCGTCGCACGGAACTGCGTCGTCGGCGCCGACGTGGTCTCCGGTCCCGACAGCTTGGTGTCCTGCGGCATCTTTGTTTCGAACTGCATCTTGCTGTCACTCATGCGCGTGTCGACGACCATCTGCGTCAATGGCGGCACGTTCACATTGGTATCGCGGCTCATCACCGAGGCCCCGGCACCGGTCAATCCGCCCAGATCCAGACCGCCGGTAGCTCCGCCGCCAAGCGTTGACGGGCGACTGCGCGTATTGGTGTTCGGGTCCAGGCGGAAGCCGGTCGTCGGACCACGCGCGGCGTCGCTCAACACTGCGCCTGCAAACATCGCGTGCGCTGGATCAACCGTGCGTCCGAGTTTCACTCCGCGCTCCCAATCCTCGCCGGTCGCGCCAGTGCGATCGCGCAACTCTTCGGCGACCGCCATGAACGAACTCTTGTCGCCGCGGCGCGCGTAAATTTCCATTAGCTTGACGCGAACCGCGTGGCGATCGGGCTGCAGCCGCAATGCTTCCTTCAAAATGTCTTCGGCCTGTTCTTCGCGGCCATACGCTATATAGACGTCCGCCTCGGCCACCGGATCGACTTCGTTCGAGTCCAGCTGAGACGCCGCTGGGATGAAACTCGAATTGAAGGTGCTGGTGCCAGTGTCAACGCTCTGACCACCAGTAGCGCCGAACAGCGAGTTCGCCTGCGTCCCTTCGCCAGTCTCCTTAAAGCGATCGACGCTTTCCGCCCGACGCTTGCGATACCAACTCCAGCCGAACAGCGCGGCGAGCAAAGCAACGATAAGAAGCAGGCCAAGCATGATCGTCGTGTTGCCTAGCAATTCAGCGAAGAAGCTAGGCTCCTCGCGCGGCGGCGGGGGCGGCGCCGCTTTTTTCACGGGTGCCGGCGCGGGCGTAACCACAGGTGCAGGCGCGGGCGTTACTGCTGGTGCGGGCGTAGGTGATACCGCGGCAACGGGTGCCGACTTGCTGCCGTCGATCGGAGTCGGTGTCGTCGGGGGCACACCCGGAGGCGTTACGGGCGCCACAGGTGTGGGGGCGGGGGTCGTGACGCCTGGCGAAACCGCAGGTGGTGTTGGTGCCGGAGTCGGCATCGGTGCCGGCGGCGCTACCGCGACCTGCGGAGAAGTTACGGCGGCAGGTGGAGTCGCCGTGGTCGCCGGCGATCCCTTCTGCGCTTGTGCCTGTGCTGCCGCACCGGTCTTGCTTTGAACCTGAAGCGCTTTCTGAATCGCTTCATTAGTCTTCTTCAACTGCGCGGCGCGTTCCTGCTCCTCGCGGATCGCACGCGCCTTGGCGGCGGCTTCGTCGGCCTTAGCCGCAGCTGCGGTGGCGGCAGATGATTTCTGTTCGGCGCGAGCAATCTTCAACTGATCGCCCTTCGGCGCGACCGGCGCTGACTTGTCCTGCACCTGAGCCGTTACGCGGCCGGAACCCGCGGCTGCCGGCGGCGCGGTTGCCGCCACGGGCGCCGAACCCGCCGCTTGCGCTAGCCTGCTTCTGTACTGAGCAAAATCCGAGCTTTGCGCGACGACTTCGCGGCGCGCATCGCGCTGCGCCAGCCCCCCTGCATCTGATTCAGATGGAATTGTGAGCGTCGCGCCGGCTTTCAACCGGTTCATGTTCTTGCCAACAAACGCATCCGGATTGGCACGCAACAGCGCAACCAGCATCTGATCAAGCGAAACCGATGCCGGCTTATTGCGGCCGGCGATCGCGCCGAGCGTATCGCCGGACTTGACCACGTATGACCCTTCGCTCGGCGTCGATGTCGACGGGGTGGAGCTCGGAGTGGACGTGCGCGAAGCCGGTGCCGTGCGCGTCGAAGCTGCGGACGTTCCCGGCGGCGTTGTCGCCAAGCCCGGACTCGATGTCGGGGCTGCGGATGGCCGCGCCGCCGGCGGCGTTACCGACGGCGCAGTGGCTACCGGAGGCACGGTCGGAGAAACTACCGGCGCATCGGCGCGCAGCGATGGCGGATCCAGCAGCACTGTGTATTCGCGAATCACGCGTCCGGTAGCCCATGTCAACTCCACCATCAAATCGAGGTAGGGCTCATTCACGGGTCCGGCAGAGCTGATGCGAACGACGTAGCTGCCGTCAGGACGCTTATCGAGCGCAAACCGCAAATTGGTCAGCGCGGGGTTGAAATCGAGGTTGGCCGCTCGAAACGCGGCCAGCGGTGCCATCCTCACCTGCAACGTCGGCAGCTCATCCCGTCCGACGGAGGTGACCTCGAGTTCAGCCCTTAATGGCTGTCCCAGTCCCGACGTAACGTTTAAGCGCCCAAGCCCTGCGGCGTCAGCCTGCGGGCTGCTGACGGCTAGACCAAACGCAAGTGAAAGCGCGCACCATAGAGGCGCGCGCGCAAATTTATTATGGGATGGCATTCCGCCCCCTGAAGGGATGCAACGTTTTTCGAACATAACATCATGGACTTACCGTCGCAAGCTTAGAAATAGCCGTAACTCACGTCTTTTTGTCAGCACCGCGGTTCGCAAATGCGAATAGCAACAGGGCAGCAGCGGGCGCTACAACTTATTCAACAGCAACCGAAGCATGCGTCGCAGCGGCTCTGCCGCGCCCCACAGCAATTGATCGCCAACCGTAAATGCCGTGAGGTATTCAGGACCCATTGCAAGCTTGCGCAGGCGTCCAATCGGAATGCTCATCGTGCCGGTGACTTTCGCGGGCGAAAGGTCGCGAATGCTGTCTTCGCGATTGTTCGGGACGATGGTGACCCACTCGTTGGCGCTGGCCAAGATCTTTTCTATCTCGGGCAGCGGTAGATCGGCTCGCAGCTTGATCGTCAGCGCCTGGCTATGGCAGCGCATTGCTCCGACGCGGACGCATAGTCCTTCAACCAGCAATGAGCCGGGCTCGCCTGTCGCCGGCCGCCCAAGGATCTTGTTGGCTTCTGCGCCTGCCTTCCGTTCTTCGCCGCTGACACCATCGCCGCGGTCATCGTAAATCCAGGGAATGACGCTGCCTGCCAGCGGCGCACCGATGCTGCGCACCGGCAACTGCTCCGACAGTAAACCCATTGATACCGCGTGATCGATCTCCAGAATCGCCGACGCCGGATCGGCCAGCAACTCCCGCGCGGTTGAATGGAGCTGTCCCATTTGCTCGATCAGCTCGCGCATCTGCGGCGCACCTGCACCGGAAGCTGCCTGATACGTCATCGCCGTAACCCACTCGATCAAGTCCGCTTTCAGCAAACCGTCGAGCGCGAGCAGCATCAATCCAACTGTGCAGTTACTGCCGATATAGTTTTTGACGCCTCGGGCCAACGCATCCTTGATCACCGGCAGGTTCACCGGGTCGAGAATGATGATGGCGTCATCGCTCATGCGAAGCGCAGAAGCGGCGTCGATCCAGACTCCATTCCATCCGGAAGCCCGCAATTTGGGAAAGACATCGTTGGTGTAGTCCCCGCCCTGCGCGGTAACGATCGTGTCGCACCCTGCGAGCGCATTCACGTCGCCAGCGTCCCTTAGCGTCCGATCGCCACGAGCGACTTCGGGCGCTTCGCCGCCGGCATTGGACGCGCTAAAAAACACCGAGTCGAACAGCTCGAAGTCTTTTTCCGCGCTCATGCGCTGCATCAGCACAGAACCGACCATGCCACGCCAGCCGACAATTCCCACTTTCATGATTGCCTCAGTGCGTTGATCACTGCGTCGGCCATCTCGCGCGTGCCAACTTTGCGCGTGCCTTCGCTATAGATATCGAGCGTTCGCGCGCCCGCAGCCAAGGCGCGCTTGACCGCGCTCTCGACTCGCTCCGCCTGCTCGGTGCGGTTAAAAGAATGCCGCAGCATCATCGCTGCCGACAAAATGGTTGCAAGTGGATTGACGATTCCCTTGCCGGCGATGTCCGGCGCGCTGCCGTGCGATGGCTCGTACAAGCCTTGGCCGGTTTCATTCAGCGACGCCGACGGCAGCATGCCAATCGAGCCCGTCAGCATCGCGGCTTCGTCGGACAGAATGTCGCCGAACATGTTGCCGGTAAGGATCACGTCGAAACTTTTCGGCACTTTGACGAGCTGCATCGCCGCGTTATCGACGTACATATGATCGAGCGCAACGTCGCCGTAGCCGGCGTGCACTTCTGCGACGACCTCCCTCCAGAGTTGGGACGTCGCCAGCACATTGGCCTTATCGACACTCGTGACCTTGCGCCGGCGCTTGCGCGCGGCATCGAATGCAACGCGCGCGATGCGCTCGATCTCGGGCCGGCTGTAGCGCATCGTGTCGAACGCTTCGGGCGCGCCCGCGAAGGCGCCGTCGGGTGAATCGCGACGGCCGCGCGGTTGGCCGAAATAAACATCACCCGTGAGCTCGCGCACGATCAGCAGGTCGAGACCGGAAACCAGCTCGGGTTTCAGGCTCGAAGCCTGCGTCAGCTCCGCGTAGCAACTCGCAGGACGCAGGTTTGCGAACAGATGCAGCTCCCTACGCAAGCCGAGGATGGCTTGCTCCGGCCGCATGCTGGGCTCGACCTCATCGTATTTTGGATCGCCGACAGCGCCGAACAGAACCGCCTGCGCCGACCGCGCCAGATTCAGCGTCGCCTCAGGCAGTGGATGGCCGTGCGCTTCGTACGCCACGCCACCAACATCGGCGAACTCAAACTCGAACCGCTGATCGAGCGCTTCGAGGACGCGGACGGCTTCGGCAACCACCTCCCTGCCGACGCCATCGCCCGGCAACACGGCGATGTTCATCGAGGGCGCTAGCTCGTCTTCGCGAGCCAGGGCTGCTCGGTCAAGCGCTTTTTCTCGAACGCTGCGATCTTGTCTTTGTGGCGTAGCGTGAGCTCGATGTCATCGAATCCATTGAGCAAACAGTGCTTGCGAAACGGCGCGACATCGAAGGCATGCTCAGTACCGTCGGGCTCGACCACGCGCTGGCGCGGAAGATCGACCGTCAGACGATAGCCGGTGTGTACGGCGACGTCGTCAAACAGGCGATCGACGACGTTCTGCGGCAGCACCACCGGCACCAAGCCGTTCTTTGTGCAGTTGTTAAAGAAAATATCGGCGAAGCTCGGCGCGACCACAGCGCGAAATCCGAATTGCAGCAACGCCCACGGCGCATGCTCGCGCGACGATCCGCAGCCGAAGTTCTTTGCCGCGAGCAGAATCGACGCGCCCTGATAGCGCGGCTGATTCAACACGAACTCCGGATTAAGGGGCCGCTTACCGTTATCCATCCCGGGCTCGCCGCGATCCAGATAGCGCCACTGATCGAAGAGGTTCGGGCCAAAGCCGGTCCGCCTGATCGATTTCAGAAACTGCTTCGGGATGATCGCGTCAGTATCGACGTTGGCGCGCGGCAGCGGCGCGACCAGCCCGGTGTGGACATCAAACTTCTGCATCGAAATTACTTTTTCGCCTTGTCCTCGATCTTCGAGCCCACCTTCTCAACGTCTCGGCCGAAGCCTTCCATCGTCTGGCAGGCGGCGAGTACAAATACGGCGGTGAGCATGACCAAGAGTGCCTTCATTTCGAATCTCCTCAGTTGAGTTTGCGAACGTCTGCGAAATGTCCTTCGATCGCGGCGGCGGCCGCCATCGCAGGCGAAACAAGATGCGTGCGGCCGCCGGTGCCCTGGCGTCCTTCGAAATTGCGGTTACTGGTCGATGCGCAGCGCTCGCCCGGCTCGAGCCGGTCGGCGTTCATTGCGAGGCACATCGAGCAACCAGGCTCGCGCCATTCAAACCCGGCGCCGCGAAAAATCTTATCCAGCCCCTCGCGTTCGGCCTGCGCTTTAACCAGACCCGACCCCGGCACAACCATCGCGAGCTTGACGTTACCCGCAACGTGTTTGCCGAGCCGTTTGACCACCCACGCGGCTTCGCGCAAATCCTCGATACGTGAATTGGTGCACGAGCCGATAAACACCTTGTCGAGAAAGATGCCGGTGACCGGCGTCTTCGGTGCTAGTCCCATGTAATCGAGCGCGCGCTCGATGCCTTCGCGCTTGACAGGGTCACGTTCGGCTTCGGGGTCGGGCACCGAACCATCGATTGTCGTCACCATCTCGGGTGACGTGCCCCACGTGACCTGCGGCTTGATCTCTTCGGCACGCAATTCGAGTATGCGGTCAAACTTCGCACTGGGATCTGACTTTAACGTGCGCCAGGCTTTTGCTGCCTGTTCGAACTGATCGGCCGACGGCGAAAACGGCCGCCCGCGTACGTACTCGATGGTCTTTTCATCGACTGCAACGAGGCCAGCGCGCGCACCGGCTTCGATCGCCATATTGCACACAGTCATGCGGCCTTCCATCGACAACGCTTCGATCGCGTCGCCAGCGAACTCGATCGCGTAACCGGTGCCGCCCGCTGTACCGATGCGCCCGATGACCGACAGCACGATGTCCTTCGCAGTGCACCCGGCGGGCAAGCGCCCGTCGCACTTGACGAGCATGTTGCGCGCCTTCTTGGTCAACAATGTCTGCGTCGCCAGCACGTGCTCAACTTCGCTGGTGCCGATGCCAAACGCGAGCGCGCCGAACGCGCCGTGCGTACTGGTATGCGAATCGCCGCATACGACGGTCATGCCGGGCAGCGTCGCGCCCTGTTCCGGCCCCATCACGTGAACGATGCCCTGGCGCTTATCGAGAAACGGAAAATATGCAGCGGCGCCGAAGCTGCGAATATTTGAATCCAGCGTAACGATTTGTTCTTTGGAAATCGGATCGTCGATGCCGCCGTAGCCTCGCTCCCAACCGGTCGTGGGCGTGTTGTGATCAGCGGTAGCAACGATCGAGCTGACGCGCCACGGCACGCGCCCCGCCAGCCGCAATCCTTCATAAGCTTGCGGGCTCGTGACTTCGTGCACCAGGTGGCGATCGATGTAAAGCACCGTCGTTCCGTCGTCTTCGGCGTGCACCACATGGTCGTCCCAAAGAAGGTCGTAAAGCGTCCGGGGGTAGAGTGTGTGGGGTGCGCTCATGCTGAAAAGATTATGCCACCCAAGAGCGGAACGTCGGCATCTTCGGCGAGTCTGAGTCGCAATCCGGGAGATGCGATGAACAGACCGAACAACGCAAAGACGCTGCAGCGGCGCCACTTTCTGGTCGGTGCGGCCGGGTCACTGCTTACCCCTTTAGCGGCAGCGCAGACAGCGTCGGGCGCGCTGCGACTGAGCCCATCCCAAACCCTCGGTCCGTTTTATCCGCGCAACGCGGCTGAACGGCCCGCTGAAACTGACGCTGATCTGCTGCGTGTCGAAGGTGATCGGGCGCTGACCAAGGGCATGCCGATTTATTTAACGGGTCGCGTGCTCGACCGCCGCGGACAGCCTCTCACGAACGCCGCCGTCGAGATCTGGCAGTGCGATGCGAACGCGGTCTATCACCACCCGGCAGGCGGTGCGGAAACCGAGCGCGATCCTAATTTTCAGGGCTATGGTGTGGCGCGCACCGACACCGCCGGAGCGTTTCACTTTCGAACGATCAAGCCGATCGCTTATCCGGGGCGCACCCCACACATTCACGTGCGGGTGCAGGCACCCAACGTCTCGCCATTTGCGACACAGTTGTATCTGGCGGACGACCCGAACAATCGGCGCGATTTTTTATTTTCTCGCATGAGTGCGGACGAGCAGGCTGCGCTGACACTGAAGTTCGAGCCGACGACGGCTGCCGCAACGCACGCACTGGCGCGCGCAACGCAACTAATTGCACGCGCGGACCTGGTGGTCGCCTAGCTCGCTATCGCTTGGCCGCTTGGTATAGCGGCATCACCTTGTCAACGTATACCTGCAGATCGCGCAGCCGCGTCGCGCCGCTCGGATGCGTCGACAGAAACTCCGGTGGCCCGCCGCCGCCGGTGGCCTGCCCCATCTTTTGCCACAGGGTCAGCGCCGCACGCGGGTCGTAGCCGGCGCGCGCCATCAGCTCGACGCCGATCGTGTCGGCCTCTTGCTCGTTCTCGCGGCTGTTCGGCAACACGAATACCGCCTGACCGACCGTGCCGGTCAATTCCGGATCGAGCTGCACGCCGGTCAGCACCTGCAGCGCGATCGAGCCGAGGGTCGAGACCGCCTGCGTACTCATCTGCCGCGCGATACGCTCGCGCGCATGTTCGCGCAAAGCGTGCGCGATCTCATGACCCATTACCGCAGCAAGCTCATCGTCGGTCGCATTCAGCCGCTCGATCAGCCCGGTGTACACGGCAATCTTGCCGCCTGGCATCGCCCAGGCGTTGACGTCCTTCGAGGTCAGCACGTTGGCTTCCCAAGCCCATCCTGGCGCGTCCTGCCGGAACACTCGCGTCTGCGGAATCAACCGTTGCGCAATCGCTCGCACGCGCTGTACTTGCTGCGCATTGCGGTTGAGCAGCCCCTTTTTCTGGGCTTCTGCCATCATCTGGTCGTATTGCTTGTCGGCTGCGGCTTCGATTTCCTTCGCGCTGACCATCGAGCTCACCTGCTGCTTACGCGTCACTCCGACCGCGCCCGAGTCGGTGGTCTGAACGGTTTCGCACGCAGCAATCAATGTAAGTGCGGCAAACGGGATTGCACGTAAAACGTTCATACAAGCTCCTCAATCAGTTGCCCGGCGTTGCGCGTGCGGCAATCGGCGGAGTTTCGTGCGACACATCACCGTTCTGCGCGCGGTGCAAAAGTGCATGATCCATTAGCACCAGCGCGAGCATTGCTTCAGCAATCGGCGTCGCGCGAATACCCACGCACGGATCGTGCCTGCCATGTGTCTCGACCACGGTGGCAGCGCCGGCACGCGTGACCGACCGCCGCGGCAGCCGAATACTCGACGTCGGCTTTAGCGCGATCGACACTTCGATGTCCTGCCCGGTAGAGATGCCACCGAGCACGCCGCCCGCATTGTTCGCCGCAAAACCGGCCGGCAACATTTCATCGCCGTGCTCGGACCCCTTTTGCAGCACGGCGGCAAATCCAGCGCCGATCTCAACCGCTTTCACGGCGTTGATTCCCATCATTGCGTGGGCTATGTCGGCGTCGAGCTTTGCCGCCAGTGGCGCACCGAAGCCGACCGGAACGCCGGTCGCCACCACGCGCAGCCGCGCGCCCACCGAGTCGCCGCTTTTGCGCAGCGCATCCATGTAGTTCTCGAGCTGCACAACGAGCCGCGAATCAGGCGCAAAAAAAGCGTTGCTTGCGACTTCATCCCAGCTGACAAATGGAATTTGAATTTCGCCCAGCTGCTGCATGCAGCCGCGTACCTCAGTGCCGAACTTCGACTGCAGCCATTTCTTCGCAACGGCGCCGGCGGCGACCATCGGCGCCGTTAACCGCGCCGATGAGCGGCCACCGCCGCGCGGGTCGCGCACGCCGTACTTGCGCCAGTATGTGTAATCCGCGTGCCCCGGGCGAAACGTGTCGATCATGTCGTCGTAATCGCGCTCCCGGGAATCTTCATTGCGAATCAGGACCGCGATCGGTGTGCCGGTGGTGTGTCCCTCGTGCACGCCCGACAGAATTTCGACCCGATCGGATTCACGGCGCTGTGTTACGTGGCGCGAGGTTCCGGGCTTGCGCCGATCCAGATCGCGCTGCAGATCTGATTCCGCGAGCGGCATTCCTGGAGGGCACCCGTCGATCACGCAGCCGATCGCGGGGCCGTGCGACTCACCGAAATTGGTAACGCAAAATAAGTGGCCGAAGGTGGAAGACATCGCGTCAGATTGTGCACGGTTTCGACTTCACACTTACCTCTCGTCGCCACGCAGCTCCTGTACACGCTGCATCAGCAGCTCGGGTGTCGCACTTGCCGGCGGCACCGGATCACCGACGACGAGCTCGAGCTTCGATCGCAAGCCTCGTCGCAAGCGCGCGTCGAGCGGCAACGAAAACGCCTCGCCGCCATCGCGCGAAAAAAACGACCCCCAGAGTCCGCGCAACGCCATCGGAATCACGGGCACCGGGGTGCGCTCGACGATTCGCCGCACGCCCTGCTTGAATGGCGTCAGCTCGCCGGTGTCGGTGATCCTCCCTTCGGGAAAAATGCAGACCATCTCGCCTTCTTCCAGCGCGTGCTGAATACTTTGCTGCGCGCGCTGTAACGTTTCCGGATCGTGGCGAGCCGACGCGATCGGAATCGCTTTTAGTTGATTGAAGAACGTACGGAGCACCGGAATTTTGAAGATGTTGTGATCCATCACGAAGCGAATCGGGCGTGGGCTCTCGCCCATGATGACAACGGCGTCGACAAAGCTAACGTGATTGCAGACCAGCACGACGGGACCAACCTCAGGCAGGCGGTCAGTACGGATCGAGCGCACTCGATACAACGCGTGCGCCACGAGCCAAGCAACAAAGTGCAGCAGAAACTCGGGCACGAGCAGATAGATGTACGCAGCAACTGCCGCGTTCATCAGCGCTGCCACCATAAACAGCTCGGGAATCGTCAGCCCGCTGGCGAGCAACGTCGCCGCTGCGATCGACGCCACCACGATGAACAACGCGTTAAGAATGTTGTTAGCGGCAACGATGCGCGCGACGTGAGTCTTTTGCGCGCGGCTTTGTATCAGCGCGTATAGCGGCACCGAGTAAAGCCCCGCGAACGCCGACAGCAGCGCGAGATCGACAACGATGCGCCACGCCCCATCG
>DATLOA010000131.1:0-5732 GCA_035536515.1 Burkholderiaceae bacterium
CCTCCAGATACATCTCCGCCGGAAAGTGCGATTCGGCGGCGTGGGAGCTGCGCAGTACCGTTTGATGCGTGACGCCGGAATCGAACCAGACGTCGAGCGTGTCGCGGTTCTTCACATAGTGATCAGCATCGTCGCCGAGCAACTCGCGCGGATCCAAGTCCTGCCACGCTTCAATGCCAGCCTGCTCGATGCGCTGCGCGACCTGTTCGAGCAGCTCCTGCGTGCGTGGATGCAGCGCGCCGGTTTCCTTGTGCACGAAAAACGCCATCGGCACGCCCCATTGCCGCTGGCGCGACAGCGTCCAATCGGGTCGATTCGCGATCATTCCGTGCAGCCGAGCCTTGCCCCATTGCGGATAGAACTGCGTTGCCTCGATGCCCGTCAACGCCAGCTCCCGCAAAGTTGTCGCGCCTTCGCTTGGTACCAGATCCATGCCGGCAAACCATTGCGACGTTGCGCGATAGATGATCGGCGTCCGGTGCCGCCAGCAATGCATATAGCTGTGCGTGATTTTTTCGACGTGCAGCAGGTGACCGCGTTCTTGGATGACATCGACAATCTTCGGATTCGCATCCCAGATTTTCATGCCACCGAACAGCGGCAACGATTGCGCAAACACGCCGTCGGCCTGCACCGGATTGATGATCTCGTTATCGGTCATGCCGTGCGCCTTGCACGACACGAAGTCTTCGATGCCGTAGGCGGGCGACGAGTGCACGATGCCCGTACCGGTGTCGAGCGCGACGTACTCGCCCAGGTAGACCGGCGAGTCGCGGTCATAGAACGGATGGCTGAAGCGAATCAGAGAAAGATTCTTGCCGTCTGTTTGTGCGAGCGTGGTGGCCCCGAGCTTGTAGGTAGCCATACGCGCGTCTTTGCGATCGCTCGCGAGAACCAGGAGCCCGCGCTCCGTATCAATCAGGTCGTAGGTCGCTTCCGGATGAACGTTCAAAGCTTGATTGGCAGGAACCGTCCACGGCGTCGTCGTCCAGATCGCCGCGAACGCTGGCTTTTCGGGCAACCTCGGGAGTCCGAACGCGGCCGCAAGCCTGTCGCGCTGATCGTCACGCAACGGAAACGCAACGTCGATGGCAAGATCGACCTTGTCCTGATACTCAACCTCGGCTTCAGCCAGCGCGGAGCCGCAGTCGAAACACCAGTTGACTGGCTTCAGGCCGCGAAACACGAAGCCCTTGTCCATAATTTTGGCCAGAGTGCGCAGCTCGTCGGCTTCGTTTCTGAGGTCCATCGTTTTGTAGGGACGATCCCATTGCCCCAACACGCCAAGACGTTTGAAGTCTTTCATTTGGCGTTCGATTTGCTCAGCGGCGTGCGCGCGCGAGCGCGCCTGCACGTCACGCGTCGGCAAGCCTCTGCCGTACTTTTTTTCAATCAGGATTTCGATCGGCATTCCGTGGCAGTCCCATCCCGGGACGTACTGCGCATCGAAACCCGCCATCTGCCGGCTCTTGACGACGAAATCCTTTAGCGTTTTGTTGAGCGCCTGCCCCATATGGATGTCGTTATTGGCGTAAGGCGGCCCGTCGTGCAGGATCCATTTTGGGCGCCCGACAGACGCGGCGCGGATCTGACCATAGACATCCTGCGCGTCCCACTCAGCCACCCACTGCGGCTCGCGCTTAGCCAGATCGCCACGCATCGGGAAGGATGACTCCGGCAGATTCAGCGGATACTTACGCGTCGTCGGATCAGGCGCCGGTTTTCGTTTTTCGTCGGGCATACCGTCTAGCTCAAGACGCGACTGCGCCATTCAAGATGGAGCGTGCAAGCACAGCGTCGTCGCCGATTGCGGCCGATAGGGCGCCAAGTGTCTCGTACTTTTGCTCGTTGCGCAGTTTCTTGACGAATTCGACGGTCACCAACCGACCGTACACCGCCTCCGCAAAATCGAACAGATGCACCTCGAGCAGCCAACGTCCGGAGTTGTCGAGCGTGGGACGCAGCCCGATGCTCGCCACACCGGCGACTGCGCGTTCGGCAAGACAGTGCACCCGGACCGCAAAAATTCCCTGCAACGCGGGATGCACATGTTCGATCTTCAGGTTCAGCGTAGGAAATCCGAGAGATCGTCCAAGCTTGCGCCCGTGCAGCACGCGGCCGCTGATCGCATACGCACGACCGAGGAGCGTTGATGCATGTATCAGGTCTCCGGCCGCGAGCGCCTGGCGCACGGCGGTGCTCGAAATGCGCTCGCCGTCGTCCAACACGGTCGGCATGACTTCGAGCTCGAAAGCGCCGCGCGATGCATAGTCGGCAAGCAGGGCGGTGTCTCCCGCGCGCCGCGCGCCAAATCGGAAGTCATCACCGACCAGAAGCCATTTCATTTCGCAGCCGGCTATTAGCACGCCGTCAACGAATGCGGTCGGCGTCAGATGAGCGAAGCGGCGGTTGAAGTGCGCAACGAACGTACGGTCAATGCCGCAGCGCTCGAAAGACGCCAGCTTATCGCGCAGGTTCGACACGCGCGCGGGCGCTCGCTCCGGAGTAAAAAATTCGCGCGGATGTGGCTCGAACGTCATCACTGCCGGCGTCAGATTTCGCTCGCGCGCGGAGGCCACAACGCGCGTTAGCAGCGCTTGGTGGCCGCGATGAACGCCGTCGAAATTGCCCACCGTCAGCGCGCACGGCACACGATTGGGCAAGGGCGGAACGCCGCGATAAACCTTCATAGACTCACGGTTGATTGCGTTGCGAAAACGACCGCGAAGTATACGGTCGAGCAACGCATCACATTGATTTTTCAAGCGTTTAGGAAGCGCGCGTAACTCGCCCCAGTACAATTCGCAGTGTGATGATCAGCAGCGCAGTCAAGCCCGTATTCAAGCCAATTGTGGTGCTGGTGTCCGGCCGCGGCAGCAATCTTAAGGCGCTGTTGACGACCGCCGTCGCGCAGCAATGGGAATTCGAGCTCGGCGCCAAGGTTGTCGCGGTCGTCAGCAGCCGCGCTAACGCGCAAGCGCTCGACGTGGCGCGCGTGCACGATGTTCCGGTTCATATTCTCGAGCACGAGCGATTCGATTCTCGCGCCGCGTTTGACGATGCGCTGGCGCGGACGATCGATTTCTATGCGCCGCAGCTGATCGTGCTGGCGGGCTTCATGCGCGTGCTAACGCCTGCATTTGTCCGTCGCTATGCGGGACTTCTGATCAACGTTCATCCGTCGCTATTGCCCTCGTTTCCGGGATTGGACACGCATCGGCGTGTGCTCGACGCCGGCGTGCGCACGCACGGCGCCACCGTGCATTTCGTTTCGGACGCGGTCGATGCCGGCCCGATCATTGTGCAGGCCGCGGTGGACGTGTACCCCGACGACGATGAAGCGTCGCTGGCGGCACGCGTGCTGCAGCAAGAACATCGCTTATTGCCGGAGGCCGTGCGGCAGGTGCTCAAAGGCCAAGTGCGAAATAAACCACAGGACAAATTGTTGGTAGCCAACAGCGAGTCACTGCAGTCATGAAGGCGGGAGCCACGCGGGACGCGAAACGTCAAGGCCGTAAACGCCCCGATGCCGACCGCTTTAAGCCTCACAGATCGAACGAACGCACTTCCAGGGCGCCGGTCGAGCCGCGGTCAAAGTCGGCGTCGCACCGCGCGGCAGGCACTGCGGCCTCGTATGCAACAACCCGCATCACATCTCTGGTTGTTGACTCTCTGGCTGCGGCCTTGGCCGTGATCTTGAAGTTCGACGGGCCGTCGGACGTTTTGTTGTCGCGCTTTTTTCGCCTGCATCCTTCACTCGGTCAGCGCGACCGTGGCTTGATCGCCGAAGCGGTGTTCTTCGCTTTGCGGCGCTATGCAACCCTCATTTGGATGATGCAGCCGGCGCATCCAGTGCGTGCGGCGCGCTTTGCCGCGTTGGTGACGTTAGCCCGCCAACATGGAATCGAGGCAATCGACGAGCGCGCGTTGCGGGGCGACGCGAGCGCTGTCAAGCAGTCGCTGACGATCGATCTGGCGCAGGCGCCGGCGGCGGTGCGGGCCGAACTGCCGGAGTGGCTGTTTGCCCAGATCGAGCGCCAGTACCACGATGCGACGCCTTTGATCGAAGCATTGAAGGAAAGCGCGCCACTTGATCTGCGCGTGAACTCGATCAAGGCGTCACGCGCAGAAGTCCTTGAAGAGCTTACGGCCCATCACGTTGGTGCAGTACCCACGCCGTACTCGCCCGATGCGATTCGTCTTGCCAGCAAGCCCGCATTGACGATCTGGCCCGCCTATCGCGAGGGCCGCATCGAGGTACAGGACGAAGGCAGCCAGCTGATCGCGCGATTGCTGCAGCCGCGGCGCGGCGAGATGGTCGTCGACTTTTGCGCCGGCGCTGGCGGAAAGACGCTGGCGCTGGGCGCTTTGATGCGAACGAGCGGCCGCCTGTATGCGTTCGACGTTAACGAAAGGCGGCTTGCCGGCTTAGGCCCACGCCTGAAGCGCAGCGGCCTGTCGAATGTGCATCCGGTGGTGATTCGCAACGAGTCCGATATCCGCGTGAAGCGATTAAATGGCAAGTGCGACCGCGTGCTGGTCGACGCGCCATGTTCGGGTAGCGGGACGCTGCGCCGCAATCCCGATTTGAAGTGGCGCTTTGCTGAGAGCGAGCTGCTGCGCGTCAACGATTTGCAGCGCTCGGTGCTGCGCGCAGCCGCACGACTGCTGAAGCCGGGTGGACGTCTGGTCTACGCGACGTGTTCATTGCTGATGCAAGAAAATGAGGCCGTGGCAGAGGCGTTCCTCGCCGAGCATCCCGAGTTTGAGCTGATGCCGGCGGCAACGGTACTGCGCGCGCAGTCGATCGACGTCGAGCACGCCGCGCGTTTCGCGCCGTACTTCGTCATGCTGCCGCACCTGCACCGCACCGACGGCTTTTTTGCAGCGGTCTTCGAGCGCCGCTGAGCGACGGCAAGCAACGTGAATCGGCAAACGCTATTCGAGGAGGTCGTCCATGTATTGCGCAACGAGTTGTCGCGCCCGCCGCAGGCGTGGCAAGTCGCGATCATCGTCGTTGCTTTGCTGGCCGGCTGGTTTTATGCGCGGCACATCGAACGGCGGGCACGCGAGACGTTAACTGCTGCCGCCACCGCGCCGCATGGCGTGCGCGTCGACGTCCTGAAGTTCTCGATTGACGGATTCCGCCGGCTCGCGTTTCCGGTCGCAGCGATGGTCCTGCTGGTGCTCGGCGGGTTGGCGCTTTACTTTGGCGGCGTCGTGCGCTCCGGCGAAGTGCACCTGCTGCGGCTGGCGTTGCTCCTGCTGGGCGCGATGGCCGCCATTCGGCTGTTCGTCTATGTATTGCGCCGCTCGCTGCAACGTG
The DNA here is from genome assembly GCA_035536515.1 of Burkholderiaceae bacterium. Taxonomy (GTDB): domain Bacteria; phylum Pseudomonadota; class Gammaproteobacteria; order Burkholderiales; family Burkholderiaceae_F; genus JACCZX01. The sequence continues at coordinate 5,327 of DATLOA010000131.1, forward strand.
CCGCGTGGATCGGAACCTTCGAGCTTGCCATCGCATTCACGATATGGATCGTCGTGGCGCTGTATGTCACGGGCCTGCTCGATGACCTAGTCAATTACTTCGACGCGGTTCGTTTTCCGGTGGGCAAGACGCCGCTGACGCTGTGGGACATTTTGGCCGGAGTTGTCAGCGTCATACTGACGGTGCTGGCGGCGCTGTGGGCGGGATCGGTCGTAGAAGCGCACTTAATGGGCGCCAAGTCGTTGGCGCCGAATTCACGCGTGGTGCTAGCGCGGCTGGTGAAGGCGCTGCTGACAGTGGTCGCCGTACTGCTGGCGCTGTCGTTCGTCGGCATCGATCTGACGCTGCTATCGGTTTTCGGCGGCGCCCTGGGTGTCGGCCTCGGCCTCGGCTTGCAGCGCATCGC